>CAKZTD010000375.1 GCA_937921595.1 uncultured Saprospiraceae bacterium | reverse complement strand
GGTCACTAATATTGATTCTACTAGCCAAGTTTTAGGTTTAAGCCCTGAAGGTTGATTATACTGTTGTTGATGCCTTCCTTGATTTTGAGCTTGATTCCGAGGGTTTTGATACCCAGAATTTGCAGGAGGAGGCGTTGATTGTTGTAAAGGTGGTCGCTCAGGAGCAGGAGCTGCGGGAGCTTGAAAAAGCACGCTTAATTCAGGTAAATCACCAGCTCTGGTCCAATCGGATAAGCCTTCATACCAGACATAAGTGTCTCTACCTAGGTTTTTTGATTGTAATTCCTGAAAAGTAAAAGGACCTAATTGTTGGTCTCCATTAGCGTAATAATACTGTTTCATGTTTTCAGATATTAATAGGGTCTGTTTTTTAAAGTCTCAATATATGAAAAAATAGTGAATGAGCGTATTGGCGTATCTGGGAAAAGTAAATCTCATGCTTTGTGTATGCTAGTTAAATCTAGCAATGAGGATCAGAAATTTGATGATTATTAAAATTCCAAAGATGATTCCAACGACACTTGGACCTTCATTATCTGCCGTATATTGATAAGCCGAAGAATAGTTATCGTTGGCTGGAGTCGACCTTGTTATTGTAGCCTTATTATTGAGAGAATCGATTTGTTGTTGGTGTAATAAATTTCTTTCAACGGCAATTTCCTGAGCGATTTTTACCGAATCTGGACTGAAAAATTGTTGCTGGCTAATGGTATTGATGATTCTTTCGTTAGGATAGTTTTGCATTTCTCTTCGTAGATTCTGATTCATGATCGTAATTTTTAAAGGTTTAAAAATAAGCTTTCATGTATCTATACCTTGAGGGAGGAAAGTGTAATAGGTTAATGGAGAAAAAAATGATCAAGGGTAAAATAAAAATCAAAATGAGGTTCCAAAAATGCTTTTAATCTTTCCGGTCAAAAAACAAATTGAAGATTAGGTTTAGCAATGCTTCAAATTGAAAAACTGAACTCATTTTGATTTTGATTTCGATTGAAATATTGATTGATTCCTAAATTCTGCAGGACATTCACTCATTAATAAACTCACTCATTCACTAATTATTTCACCTGCCATTCCGTATGATGAAATCTCCCTAGTAAATTGTCAAAAATGAAAATCAAAATTAGAATCAAAATCAAAATGGGGTTCCAATAATGCTTTTAATCTTTCCGGTCAAAAAATGAATAGAAGATTAGGTTTAGCAATATTTCAAATTGAAAAACTGAACTCATTTTGATTTTGATTTCGATTGAAGTTTTGATTGATTCCTAAATTCTGCAGGACATTCACTCATTAAAAAATTCACTCATTCTCTCATTTTTTAAACCCACTCCGTATGATGAAACCCACTCTCCGGATCATCCATTCGCTGATAAGTATGTGCCCCAAAATAATCGCGTTGAGCTTGGATGATATTTGCCGTAGATTGAGCAGAAGTATAAGTCAACAAATAAGTAGCCGCAGCAGAAAAACAAGGGATTGCCTGATCCGAATTGACCCCAGCCTTGATGATATTTCCTAAAGCCGTTTTATTTTTTTCTAAAAGAGTGACCATAGATTTCATATTTAAAATCCGATGCTCAGTTTTTAATGGTTCAACCAATTGTTCCATGAGGTCAGAACGGATGATACAACCATTCGTCCATATTCTAGCAATCTCACTAAAGTTCAGTCCCCAGTTCGCATCATCAGAAGCAGCTTGCATCAAGTGAAAACCTTGGTGATGATTGATGATTCTTGCAATTTGATAAGCGTCGCGTAGCTGATCTATATCGATGGAAGTCGCAGTCCCATTTTTTTCAAAATTATAAGCTGCACTATTTTCGATTCTTTCATTTTTAAAAGAAGAGGTATAACGAGCGAACAGCGCTGCCGTAATCATCGTAACTGGAACACCCAATTCTGCGGCAGCAATAGTCGTCCAACTTCCGGTTCCTTTGTTCCCCGCTTTATCGAGGATCTGATCGATCAACCAAGAATCATTTTCTTTTTTCCTCATGATATTAATGGAAATCTCAAGCAAGTAACTTGATAAACCTTGCCCCATCCAATTTTCAAAAATACCAGCGATTTGATCTGGCGTATGTCCTCCTCCGTATCTCAACAAACCATAGGTTTCCGCAATCAATTGCATCTCCGCATATTCAACTCCGTTGTGTACCATCTTTATAAAATGGCCCGCACCTTCAGAACCGATGTAAGTACAACAAGCATTTCCGTATTTATCTTTCGCAGCAATGGCTTCCAAAAACCTACTGATCAAAGGATAAGTTTCCTTTGCACCACCCGGCATAATAGATGGCCCTTTTCGAGCACCTTCTTCACCACCAGAAACACCAGAGCCCACAAAATGCATTTGATGATTCGCCAAATAGTCGATTCTTCTTTTGGTATCTTTATAATGAGAATTTCCACCATCAATAATGACATCTCCAGCTTCTAAAACCGGGATCATCAGATCGATCACTTTGTCCAATGCTGGCCCAGCTTTGATCATCAATAATATTTTGCGAGGAGCTTCCAATGAAGCAACAAATTTATTCAGATCATCAAAACCTTTTGCAGATTTTAAAAGAGGATCGCTTTCGATAAAATCGTTGGCGACATTTTCTTCGATACCTGTTTCATGTCGATTGTAAAGAGAAAGGTGGAAACCATTTTCGGCAAGATTAAGGCTAAGGCTTTTGCCCATGACACCTAAACCGATCAATCCAAATTCAGAAAGTTGCATTGCTGTTTGTTTTATCGTTCTTTTAAATTTCGTCTTAAAACACAAAATTTATTAAAGAACCTGTTTTAATATGTGATCAACGATTTGGTTAGGCGGCACTAAAATACTAAATGTTATTGCATTTTTAGGCCTCTCCAAAGTGTCAAATTGAGATTGTAGTAATTCTGGTGGCATAAAATGCCCCGGCCGTTTATTTACTCTTTCTAAAATGGTTTCAAAAGTGCCATCCAGGAAAACCCATTGTGCTTGGTTTTCAATATTTTGATTTAAAACAATCCGATATTTTTCTTTGAGTGCAGAACAGGTAATGACTGCTCCTTTATTCTGAGTCTCTTTTTGAGCTAATTCGGATAATCTTTCTAGCCAAGGTTGTCGATCTTCATCATTTAAAGCTTGACCACTTTTCATCTTTTGAATATTCGCTTCGGGATGGAAATCATCTGCATCATAAAAAGGGAGTTTTAATCTTTCGGCTAATTGCTGACCGACTGTTGTCTTTCCAGAGCCGGAGACACCCATGATGTAGAAGATGTTTTTTGAACGCATTTCGAACTGTTTTTTTCTGTAGAAAATGAAGTTGTGAAGATAGTAAAATTCAACAAGTGATTCCTTTAGATAAAGTAAATTAAATAGCCACTAAGACACGAAGACACAAAGGAAGAGAGGTAGCAAAGAATACATTTGAAACTTAGTGCCTTTGTGTCTTTGTGGCTGATCTCACAAAAAGCAATTCATTCATAGCTTAAAGCCAAACAACATGATTTTTCCCAACAAAAAAAAGGTGATATCCTACAAGAGAATATCACCTTTATGTTTGCTATAAATAGCTATAATTCTTAGTGCTTGATAGACAATTCGTATTGGTCATTATTGTCTGCGGTAGTTGGTGATACTACATCAACTCTAATTAAGTAAACTTTACCATTTCTTTCTACAGTAAATAAATCTCCAGCTTGAACTACTGTAGATGCAATGTTTCCACCAACATCTTCTAGCAATCCTAGACCAGTATCATGAGCACCTTGAATTTGCTCAACTGTAGTCACATTTTCAAAAGTGAAGTTTTCAACTTGCGTTAAATCAACTCTTTTCATGGTTACACCATTGGCAGTTATAGGTCCCATTTGTGTTCTCCAATTTTGATCATTTGGTAATGATTGATCAATACCCATATCACGGATTTCAATATCATCAGTTGTTATACCATTGGTTGGGTGATTTGTAGTTACTCCACAGCTTAATCCAGAATCTAGATCAAGAGCTCCAGTTCCCGCAGGTCCAGCTTGATTTAATAAGACTCCTGTTAAATCACCATTTAAAGGAGTTCCTGTATTTACAGTCAATTCAAAATCAAGTGTACTAACTACACCACAATCATCTGCTAATTCAATAGTGAAAGTTCTTGTATCTTCCATATCTTGAGCAGCAAATTTGATGATTCCATCAAATGCATCTACATCAGCACCAGTTAAGAAAATAGGATTTTCAAAAAGACTGTTATATTCTACTCTTGATGCATCTACAGAAAAGCCACCTTCTAGAATAGTGATAGTAGAAAGAGGTCGATCACCAACTTCTCCTTTAATATTTAAATCAATAACTTGGTTAATAGAACCTACACCTACAGAAGGAGTCGAATTATAAGTTAGAGTAGGAGCAATTTCTGATTCAAGACTAACAAAAAATGATGTTTCATTAGTTAAACCAGCATCATCAGTTGCAATTATAGTGTAGTTGTAAGAACCACACTGATCGCTGACAGTAACTAAAAGATCCCAAGACAATCCATTTACATCATCACCAGCTACTAATAATGGATTTGCGCCAATACCATTAACGCTTACTCTTGATAAATCGAGATTAACTCCATCTTCTTGCACAGTGATTGTTTTAATTGGGTTGTCACCTTTTTCTACAGAAATGCTAACTGTAATCTGAGCAGCTAAAGTAGTGTCGATTGGAGGTTGAGCAGTAAGAGAAACGAAAGGTGGAGTATCTTGAGGAGTAGGATCTAAATCATCCTCATTACAACTTGTAGTTGTAAAAACTACAGATAATAAAAGTACGCTTGTGAAAAGCCAAATAATTTTTTGCATGTTAAAATAAATTTTCTAAATCAAGTAAAATGCTTTTTACTTAATGAAGAGGTTTAAAAAAAGTTAATATTTGAAAAATGGTTAATTACTCTTGATTTTGATGGTTTACCGGAATATTGTAAGATTCGTTGCAATAATGGTATAATTGGAAGCTAACGTATAGGTATTAAACAGAACAGCCTTGTGTAGTTTAACTCTGTAGACATTAATTAGATTCAAAAAAGACTAAAAAGTCACAGCAAATGTATATTTTTTTTTCACTTGCCTTTGAAAGTAGTATTGAATTAACGTTTCTATAATTTGAAGCGCTGTTTCAACAAGATACTTTTCCTTTAACTTTAACCAATATTAACTAAACTTCCTTGTCATTTGCAAAAGAAAAGGAAACCTAATTCTAGGAAATCTGCCTAATAAAACACATTTACGGTATAGGTCTTTGGTTTATTTGGATGCCTTAGCGGTATGACCTATTTTTGTTATCTAAACTGAAGCGGATATGCGAAATAGAATATTTATAACAATATGGATTTTGTTGATTGTATGTTTTGCCAAACTTGATTTGGGAGCGACTCAATTGCCAGAAGGATTTGCAGAAATCCAGATAGCGGAAGGCCTAGATCCTGTAGCCATGGCATTGGCACCAGATGGACGTGTATTTTTAGCGGAGAAGAATGGTAAAATATCAATCATCAGAGATGGCGAATTATCACCTGATCCCTTTTTAGTGATTGATGTCGATAATTTTAATGAGCGAGGTGTTCAAAGTATCGTTTTGCATCCTGATTTTGAATCCAATAATTATGTCTACATTTTTTATATGGCTCCTGGAGATAATTATAATCGAGTGAGTCGTTTTACTGCCAATGGGGATTTTGCGATTCCGGGAAGTGAAGAAACCATTTATGAAATGAATATTGCTTTCGGACCCAATCACAATGGGGGAGGCATGCAGTTTGGATCAGACGGTAAATTATACATTGCTACTGGAGATGGTGTGGTTGGGCAGGTTTCTCAAAGTCAATCACATACTGGAGGAAAGGTTATCAGGATTAATGATGACGGAAGTATTCCTGAGGATAATCCTTTTTATAATGAAAATGAAGGACGATACAAAGCGATCTGGTCATTGGGTTTGAGAAATCCTTTTACGCTTGCGGTACAGCCAAATACCGGAAGATTATTCTTTTGTGATGTTGGTCAGAGTCTTTGGGAAGAAATTAACGAAATTGAAAAAGGGAAAAACTATGGTTGGCCTCAGGTAGAGGGACATTACAGTGGCGGTTCTCAACCTTCGAATTATAAAGACCCAATCTATGCTTATGACCACGATGATGGATGTGCTGTAGTAGGAGGAGCTTTTTACAATCCTGAAAATGCACAGTTTCCTCCAGATTATATTGGAAAATTTTTCTTCTTAGACTACTGCGAAGGTTTTGTAAAAGTAATGAATCCAGATAACGGAGCAATCGAAGAGACCTTTGCGACGGAGCTGGATAGACCGCTTGCATTATTGGTAGATCATGAAGGAGCGATGTATTATTTAGCTCGTGCAGGAATGGGCGGTGGTTCTCCTCAAGACAATACGAGTAGCGATAATGGCCGTTTGATGAAAATCATTTTTACCGGATCAGGAGCACCATTTGTATCTTCCAATCCTGCTTCTATTTTAGTTCCTGAAAATGAATCGGTGACCTTTGACGTTCGAGCATTCGGAGCAGAGACTTTGACCTATCAATGGCAAAATGATGGTGTCGATATTCCTGGCGCGACGACTGCTTCCTATGTTTTTAATAATACAAATATCTCAGATAATGGGAGGGCTTTTACTTGTCGGGTGAGCAATGATGAAGGATCAGTGATGAGTGAAGCGGCGATTTTAAGTGTAACAACGGGCAGTCGTCCTCAGCCTACTATTTTAACACCTCAAGCCAATGAATTTTATATTGCCGGAAATCAAATCAGTTTTTCAGGATCAGGTTTTGATGCAGAAGATGGAATTTTAAATGAAAGTGTATTTGAATGGAAAGTAGATTTTCATCATTTAGAACATACCCATCCGGCGATGAGTACTTTAAGTGGTGTTGCTTCGGGGAGTTTTGAAATACCTCAGGTTGGAGAAATCAGCGATCAAGTTTTTTACCGAATATATCTAACAGTGACGGATTCTGAAGGTTTGCGACAAAGCAGTTTTCAAGATGTTTTTCCTTTTAAAAAAGAAATAAAATTAGATACCAAACCATCTGGATTAAAATTGGTGGTTGATGGAAAAGTAGAAATTACACCTACAGAATTTTTAAGTGTCGAAGGCATTCAACGTTCTGTAGTTGCTCCATATACCCAAGAGCGAAATGATTCGATTTTTATATTCTCTCATTGGAATGATGGTTCGGAAGATTTATTAAAACAATTTTTTGCTGGCGAAAATACGGAACCAATTTCTGCGGTTTACGAAGGTCGCCCAATGGATGGAGGAAGTGGTTTGTATGCAGAGTATTTTGATTATGACGATGAAGATCCAAACTTTGATCAAGAGCCAGAAAAGACACGTATAGATCCTGAGGTGAATTTCAATTGGGTCTTGTGGACCCCTTATGAATGGGCGGTAGGAAAGGATTCTTTTTGTATTCGCTGGACGGGGGCGATCATGCCTTTGTTTGATGAAGAATATACTTTTCATTTGAATGCTGATGATGGCGTTCGACTTTGGATTGATGATGAATTGATCATTGACCATTGGGTGCAATTGAATTTCGCAGAAGAAACTACCGGAACTTTTCAAATGGAAAAAGGCAAATTTCATAAAATCCGACTAGAGTATTTTGAGCAAAAAAACAATGCGATGTGTATTCTTTCCTGGTCAAGCGCCAGTACACCAAAGCAAGTCGTTCCTAGTACTCAACTCTTTCCAAAATTATTTGAAAACACTGATGAATTTTTAAGTATTTTATATCCGAATCCAACTGATGGACCAATGACGTTGCGGATCATTAGTAAAGAAGCTTATGATGCGGATTATTCGATTTTTGATACCAGTGGTCGCTTGGTTCATCGAGGGCCTTTACCGATAACCAAAAGAGTAACGGAAATTCCATTTGATTTTTCAGGACTAGCTCCGGGGCTATATTATTTTCAGATTCTTTCGGAAGATCTAACGGAGGTGATGGCGTTTAAGGTGAGGTAAAGACAGAGGTGAGGAGTGAGGCGAAGGGATAGTTACTTGATTCGTAAATTTATTCGGAAAGACACCTTTGGTGATAGGGATAGATTGCCTGCGGCAATAGAGAGGAATGAGCCGGAGGAAATAATCCGTGAAAATCCGTGTTTTTTAATCCGTGTTAATCTGTGTCCTAAATCCACGTCCAAGAAAAACAAGCCTTCAGTTTTCAATCATGATTACATCAAATTATATAAATAAACTAAACACCTTTTGCAAAGTAAATACTTGCTGGTGCGTACTAATGTTGATGTTGGGAATAACCAGTTCTTTTGCACAAACCAATCTGGTACCCAATCCAAGTTTTGAAGATATTCTTGATTGTAATTTTGATTATGGTGCGGCAGATAATGCACCACCTTGGGGAATCATTGACTTTCCGATTGCTTCTCCGGATTTGTTTCATGCTTGCGCGATAAGTCCTTTTTATCAAGTACCGCTTGCTGATCCTATTCAAGTTATTTTTCCGAAGTCAGGTGATGCGATGGTTGGTATGGTAAATCTGATTCCAGTAGCTGAAGAAAAAATCTATGCTCGATTGTTGGAAGACCTTCCTACGGATGTGGATATCTATGTTGCTTTTTCGACGATCCCTCGAAGTAAGAGTGGGGGAGTGATGGAAACCCTTTGTTATTCTAATACCCAAAGTATGGCTTTTTCTGATATACAATTTCAAATACAATCGGTCGCTTTGGAGGTGGATGATATTTTGGATAATACCCAGGAGTGGACCCAATTGCAATCTTGTTACCAAGCGAGTGGAGAAGAGAAATATGTCTTATTGGGAAATTATAAATTGGCCTCACAGGAATTGAGAGATTGTGATTTCACGGATACGGAATTTAATTTTTCCTACTATTTTGTGGATGATGTGATTGTTGCACCTTTCGATGTGATACCGGATACCTTATATATATGTGGAGATGATTTTTTGGAAATGGATGTTAATTTTTTTGAGGTTCCAATTTCCTGGAACGATGGAGTAGAAGGAGGAGCAAGGATTATTGAAGAAGGTGGAATTTATAAGGTCATGGGAAATGCGGGAGATTGTTTTTTGGAAGATGAAACCTTGGTGATTAAAATTCCAGATGAAACAGAGACGATCAGTTTAATTCTTTGTGACGAGGAGGAGCTTATTTTGGAAACTCCATTTTTATCGGAGTGGAGTAGTGGTGAGATTGGTCGGTCAATTCTGATTAATCGAGCGGGGACTTATACAGCCAATATGATGAGCGATTGTGGAGAGCGATTAAGAATATTTGAGGTAGAAGAAATGGCTTGTGATATTCAATATTTTGTTCCAAATGTGTTTAGTCCAAACGACGATGGAGTAAATGATGAGCTGGAATTCTTTTTTAAATCAGATTTTGAATTTAGTGGAGAATTGAATGTCTTAGATCGCTGGGGAAATCTACTTTATAATAATAAAAATATAAGCTCCATAAATTCTGTTTCCTGGGATGGAACCTTTAAAGATAAACCCTTAGATCCTGCCGTTTTTGTTTGGGTATTTCGATATACTAGTGCTAAAGATGGAAGAAGCCGAGTTATTTCGGGTGATTTTACTTTGGTTAAATAAAACTCAACAAAAAGTGTTAAAGTGTAAAATATATAAACAAAAAGTTTTTACAATTGAAAAATGTAACTATATTTGTTACATATTATTATATTGACACACTATTTTGTTTAGAAAATAACTAAGACTTTTCAATGGATTCCTTTTCAAAAACACAACCTAAAGCTGGAAAACACGAAGTTTTTCAAAGCGCAAATAATCTCATTCTTAAAAAAGGTAAAACGACTTCAACAGAAGTGAAATTAGATCTCAGATCGAAAGGTTATCTCGTTTTTCCGAGTGATGTTTCGTACTGGATGAATATATTATCTAAAGAAGAAAATTGGATTTATACTTTTAATGGGCATTATCGTATTTATCATTTTCCACCCAATCCTCAATGGTTGGATGAATTGCTGCAGGTTTGCTCTAATTGATTTTTAAAAAACTAAACTCTTATTATTGCTATGGAAATTTTAGACATTTCAACAATGGAGAAATGCAGTATCATGATGGGGGAAGATCAATTCTGGAACCTCATTTCTGCTTCTTTAAAAAACTCATCTAATGGAAAAGAACAAGCATCTTTTTTGATTCATGCGCTTTCTCGACTAAGTCCAGAAGAGATGATTGGTTTTCGGTTGCGGACCGATAAATGTTTGCATGAAACTCATAATTCAGAACTTTGGTGTGCCGGTTTCATAATGAATGAAGGTTGTAATAAAGATGGATTTGAGTATTTTCGCAATTGGATTATTTCTCGAGGTAGAAGAGTTTTTGAAAATGCTAAAGATGACCCTGATTCCTTGGTTGAAGTTCTAGGAGAAAAAGGTACTCATTATAAATTTGAACGTTTTTGGAATGTTGCAGTAGAAACTTTTTATGAACGAACAGGCGAAGATATTTTTGATTATATTGATTATAAGAAATTTAAAACCTACAAAAAGAATTATCCTTGGATTAGGTTTAATTGGGAAGAAGAAGATCCAGATTCTATGATGGATATTTGTCCTAATTTGTATGAGCGACTGTGGGATGGAAAGGTGATTTATTGAAAAAGGATTTGTTCTCTTTTCTACTAGAAGGATTCGTGCTAACTTGTTATTTCGAAAAAAACAAAAAACAATACCAAATGGGAATGGTCGCAAATTTTTTAAGAGTGGAAGAAGAATTGCTAGAGCGTTTTATTGAAGATCCAATGTTGCTCGAAGAGTATGTCTATGGTGAACACATGAATGATCTTAATGCTTCCTACTTTTCTAAGGCAGAACTTGAATTAAAAAATAAAAACCAAATTGATATAGATAAGTCTTGGGATGCGATTAACTATTTACTTGGTAATAAAGCTTATATAAAAAATACAAACAATCCTCATCTTTTAAAATCTATCATGTTTAGTGATCAGGTTGTTGATCCAGAACAAGATTTGGGATATGGTCCTGCTCAATATACTAGAGCTGCTCAAGTGAAAAATGTAAACAAGGAGTTGACTTTACTCAATGAAGAGGATGTAATGAATACAGAAGATTATTTGGATGAGCGTGGCAGTAAATTGTATGTTGTCAATTTCGATAACAAAGATGAATTAAAATATATAATTGATAACTTTATATTATTGAAAGACTTTTATAATGCTGCCTCAGAGAATGGGCAAGCAGTTCTATTTTATGTATCCTAACTGCCTTCAAGTTTTATATATTTGTTCTCTTTAAAAGATTTTTTTCTAAATTAAAAATAATATGAGTCAACTTATAATCGAAGACAATATCTCAATTAATGCTTCCACTTCAAAAGTTTGGGATGCTTTAGTCAATCCAGAACATACCCCCAAATATATGTACGGTTGTGCATTGGTCAGTGATTTTGAGATTGGGAGTCCGGTACTTTGGAAAGGACCAGGTGAGGTGGTCTATGTAAAAGGTAATTTGCTTACTTTCGAAAATGAAAAGCAATTTTCTTATACCGTCTTTGATCCAAATGCAGCTTATCCAGATATTCCTGAAAATCATCTTTCTGTGCATTGTACCTTGGAAGAAGAAGGAGGCATGACTAATTTGAAAGTCATTCAAGAAGGATATGAAAGAGCTGCAGAAGGGCAGAAGCGATATGATGAAACAATGAATCAAGGAGGATGGAAAGCGGTACTAGAAGGTATTAAAAAAATCGCTGAAGAATAAATTATAAAAAATCTATTGCTTTATCGCACCTTTAATCTAACTTCCCGTATATCAAATAAAAAAGTTTTTATGGACTACGATATGAATGATCCTACGGATATGGATATTATGCGAGGCATGTTTGATAGAATTTCTCATGATGAATGGGACGAGTATATCGAATTGGCAGAAGCAAATAGTATAGGATATAAACGAATCAATGTTTTGAAAAGCTCTAGCCGAAAAGCTGGGATTTCTAAATATCTAAGCCCAAAGGTCATTCATTGGGTCTTATCGATTATTGAAAGCTTGGATGAGCTGGAGTATGAAGATGAGGAGGAAGACGAAGAAGAGGAGGATTAATATTTGAAATGGAAATAGACACAAAGGACACAAAAAAGTTTAAGTTTCCTCTTTGTGTTCTTCGTGTCCACTTTTTTCTATTTCTTCTCAATCAGAGGCATATCACTAATCAGTGACCAATGACCTTCGGTATCTTTTACCAATTGGATAAAAGTATTGAACTTAAGTTCCTTTCCGGAAAAACTAGCTCTAACTACTGCATTATTTCCTTCCAGGTTGACCGAGTTAATTTCTACTGTTCGGTTATCACCACCAATTTTTCCTTGTTTTAAGAGATCGAGATAGAGTGTTTTGTTCATAATAGAAACTTCGGTGCTTCCAAAGAGACGATTGACTACTGCTCTAAAATCTTTGTGGAGGACTTTGTCCATCTCCGCTGAATTTCGCTGATCTGCTGCAGAGACAAAATGGTGGATCGCTTCTGAAATTTTCTCCAAATCTTTTCCTTTCTTTTTTTCTGCAGGATTGCCGATTACTAAAAGGCTAATAACAAGTAAGATGCTTTTCATTTTTTAAGTTTTTTAGACTGTTATAAAATAATTTTAATTGAAGTTCGCATTGTTGAATGATGATCGAAGTTATCTTCTTGAGCGTAGGCAATTAGCAAGGTGAATTCTTTGCCTTTGATTAGATCATAATGGAAAACGTCCTTTGCTTTTGATTGAATAGCGAAGCGAATGCTGGTACCTTTCTTACCTTCTTGACCACTTATTAAAGACAGGTGATTTTGCCCTCCTAAGGTTTCAACAGCTTGATGATCTTCAAAACCTTTGATGAATTGATCACTAATCGTGCATACTCCATTGACGACATTTCCCATGATTAGATTATTACCGACTAGTTTATCTTTTTCATTAAAACCAATAGCTACCCATCCCTGAGTAGGGGCGAAGACCTCGAAGTGAACTTGGTCTGCTTTAATACTCCATGATATTTTCATACCGTTCTTTTCGATGGTTTGCATGCATTTAAATTTGTCAGGGATGTTTGAAATAATTACTCCATAGAGGATGAAGAATAGAATGATGCTTGACTTCATAACGTTGATTTGTATATGGTTGATGTATCAACTAATTGTTTAAAAAAAAAGCTTGCCGCAGAGATCGTAGAGAAAGCATAGACTTGCACAGAGAATTAATTAGGATTTAATTTTACTACTCTTAGGATTTTAGTTTTAAAAATAAAGGAAATTAAGACTAATCAATTTGTTTTCGTGTCAAACTGATTCGTCTTTAATAAAAAACTTGATGAATCTCTATGCCTTATTAGCGTGTTCAGTTTCCAAAAAATTATTGGAAATTATCAAAAATCCGAATTAACATTTCATTCAATTTCACTACCTCTTTTTTAGTAAGACCTTTTACACCTTTTGCTCGCATGTCAACCGCCATAGGAATAACTTTTTTGATTAATGCCTTGCCAGCACTACTTGTATACAGCTCATAAGTTCGACGATCATTGTTTACACTTTCTCTCTTGACCAATTTTTTTTTCTCCAAAATATCCAAAATACGAGTTATCGAAGCCGGTTCTTTAAAAACTCGTTTGGCTAAATCCCGTTGATTAAGTCCTTCCTTTTCGCTAATACTTTTTAAAAGAATCCATTGATCGCTCGTGATATCAATTCCTGCCTTTTTAAAAAAATCAGTTTTGTATTTCTTAAATTGCTTATAAGCTTTTTCTAAATGGAAGAAGTAAACTTCGGATAATTTTGAATTAGGCATATTTGTTTGATGTGTTAAACGTTGATATGTCAACAATATTATAAAAAAGAAATGGAAATTCAAAAATAAATTTCCATTTCTTAATTTAAATGTTCTTTTATTTAAAACGAATTCAGCTTATTGCTTAATCACTTTACGAACTTTCGTTCCAATATTCGTTGTGATAGCTATAAAATAAACACCTGAACTCATTGCTCCCAAATCATTGATAGTCAGATTTGATTCACCTGATCCAGGTCTGTGTTTTTCTGCAGAAATTAATTGACCAGTACTATTAAAAATATTGATCGTAATATCTCTTCCTTCTGATAAATTAAATTTTACAAATAATTGATCGTTAAAAGGATTCGGTTGAATTTCTAAATCATCAACACCATTTTCTATTTCATTATTTGAAACAATACACTCCATAGAAAATACAAAGCTTTCAGACCAAGCACTTTCACTGTTCTGACAAATCGTTCTAACCTGATATTCATAATCAGAACAATCCATTAATCCATTTAAATTAATGCTGGTTGCCATTACAATTTGATCAATCCAAGTAGTCGATGTTAATAATTTGTACTGTAATTCATACGAGTCCGCATTATCAACTGCATCCCAAAGTAGAGTAGCAGTTTCAAAAGCAACATTCATTGTATCTAATCCTCCTGGAATTGGGCAAGCACAAATGGTAAGGAATTCACTCGTTTCAGAGAAATCACTCAAACCAATATTTGGACATTCGCTAGCTACTTGAAATTCGTATTCTGTACATTCTAATAAATTGTCTACGGCTACAAAATTCATAGCTGAAGTTGTTTGGATCCAATCTGGAGCTCCAATCGCTCGGTAATTGATTACGTATGAAGCAGCCAAAGAAACACTTTCCCAGTTTAAGGTAGCGGTAGTTTCCATAATTGAACTAGCCGTTAATGAACCAGGAGTATTACAAACTGGAGTTCCTTCAACGATCGTAATACAGTAGTCTTCTGTCTCTCCAAAATTATAAGATCCACATGGATTTGCCGGATTATTAAATCGTTGAATAAGTCTCATTCTAGTCAAACCAAACGAAGCCGTTTCTGGAATCGTTATAGAGCCCGTTACTGCGTTTTGAGAAACATCATCTGCATCAAAAGCCATTTCATCAGCATCTTCAAAATCACCATCTTGATTGTAATCAATAAAGATTCTATAATGCTCATTAAATGATGCACCAGGAAAAGTTGGTGTTACTGTAAAGGTATAAGACGCATAAGTCTCAAAAGTAGTGGTCATCATAGATCCCGTAAAATCACTATAACCATTATCTGGCTGATCTGGAGTAGAGTTCAGCAGCGTATTAATTTCGAAATTTGAAATATATTCCTCAGAGACATCCTCACCACCTGCATCACAATAGGTCAAATCAATACATGCTCCACAACCAAAGGTTGAGAAGAATTGACTTTCAGTATATTCCGTAGTTTCATTTGCACAGACCGTTTGTACTTGAACCTCATAATCAGTACAAATTTCTAATCCTTCAAAAGTATTGGTAAGATCTGTAGTATTTATTGCTGTCCAATCTGTTGCACCAATTGCTCGAATTCTAACATTATAACTTTGAGCCGCAAAAACGAAAGACCAGTTGGCTACCACAGAATTTGAGTCGGCATCCATAAGACTTAAAGTCTCAGGAGCAACACAACATCCATCAGTTGTGAAAACAAAACTATTTGAATGTCCACTTAAAGTATCTGTACATTGAGCTTCGATTTGAAATTCATATTCTGTACATGCTGTCAAACCTGTTAGCAAGTAAGGAGAACTAACATCTGCAACATCTACCCAATCCATTGCACCTGTTTCACGGTAACGCATGGTGTTACTTTGTCCATCAGGAGGATTGTTCCAAACTAAATTTCCTTCAACATCTACTAGGTCAGTAACATTAAGACCTGATGGTGGAGGACAAGGACCACAATTATCCATGATTAGTTGAATACTGTTAAAAGCATTGATTCTACCATAGACAACATCACCTTCCAAGTTCCCCACATTCTCTGAACCTTCGTAAAGATAATCTCGGATATTTTGAGCGGCTAATGCTGGATCAGAAATCGCAAGACTTGCGATATTCGAACAAGGAGCAGAATACATTAGTCCGATGACACCAGCGGTAGTAGGAGAGGCAAAGGAAGTTCCGGAAGTAAAGGTATAACCTCCACCTTGAGCTGTTGTATAAATATCTGCACCAGGAGCACCAACATCAATGGTCGTTGCGCCATATGCTGAGAACGTTCTATTATCACTATCATTGGTTGCCGTCACAGCGACCATATATTCAGAAGGACATGCTGTTGGTAAATCTCCAACAACATCAATGTTTACATTATTATTGGCTGTTGCTCCACAGCTTAAGATTCCTACAACACCTAAAGAATCATAAAAAGCACACCAAAGCGGAGCATTATTAGGATCTCCACCATCGATCCCCCAAGAGGAGTTGGTTGCTACGACAAAAGCACCATCAGCACCATTTGATTCATTATATCGCTGTCTCTGATCCAAAGCATAGGAGTAAAATTCAATGACTTGCGCTTCTTGAATTCCACCTGTTCTATTGTTCATGATTTTTATGTTCCAGTTTACACCAGTTCCTTGGTTTCCATTATTACCGACACCACCGATCATACCGGCAACGTTTACACCATGACCACCGCCATCGACGTTATTGTTGTTTCCTGCATAATTCCATCCATTGATGTCATCGATATAACCATTATTATCATCATCGATTCCATTACCAGCAATTTCATGCGTATTGACCCAGTTGTTTGCGATGAGATCAGGATGATCAAGATCACCACCATCATCAAAAACAGCGACTACAATTTCATCACCATTAGCTGTGGTTCCACCAGTGGTGATGTCCCAAGCTAAATCCATATCGATATCTGCATCAGCAGTTCCACCGGATTGCCCTGTGTTGACCCAATGCCATTGAGTACCAAATTCAGGATCATCAGGAATGGTCTCTCTTTTGCTCAATATATGGTTGACTTGAACGACTTTTACTGCCGGATGTCTCCACATGAAGTCTCTAAAATGATGCTCATTAACGACACCGTGGTCAAACTGAACTTGGAAAACGTTCATCTTTTTAGAAATATGTCGAATGATTCGAGCTTTAGAATTTTTACCATTAAAAATCCTAATATCTCTTTGAAAGGCGTCCAGGTCTGTACCTTCTTCTAGTTGAATCAATGCCTCATCGAGGATATGATCAACCTTTTGAGCAGAGATTGTAGTGACGCAAAGGAAAAGGATGAGTAATGTAAAAAAACTAGAAATGTTGAGTTGCTTCATTATTACAGGTTTATAGATTAGATTTTTGTGAAAAAAGAAAGCCTAAATATAAAGGTTCTTTTTTATAGATTGACCTGTAAAATCCATTGATGTTAATGTGGAGACAAAGATATTTGATCTTTTTGCTTAATGTGCTATATTATGACAAAGTTTAAGTTTAGAATATAGTAATGTTTATTTTTAAAGAGGTTACTTTTTTGCTCGTTGGGCGGCTTCATAAGCTTTGTTTGCCCAGAAAGCCATTTCGTCTTTATCTTCCAAAACATTAGCAGGGACTTCCCAATAAGGCATTCCTTTTTTCTTTCTTTTTGAAAAATAAGGCTTCATACCTCTTTCTTCAAATTCTAATTGGTTTAGATCATCTACTTTTAATCGAAATTGATCTGCACCGATCATCCCAAACATTAAACCTTCTTTGAAAAAACCAATACCACCAAACATCTTTTTTGATTCAATACCCTCTATGTCTGATAATTGATCATTGATGAAGGTTAAGAAATCTTCGGATACTGCCATTATTGTTATTTTAGTTTTAAATATTTTTCAAGAATTGAAGTTAATTTGTTCAAGTCGTTTTTCTCTTTTAAATAATCATCAATTCGAGTATCTCCCATGTTTTGTATTTTATAATTAGGAAGCTGCTTTTTAAACAAAATATATACAATTGTATCTACAATTCGTTCTTTTAGTCCATGTGGTAAATTATATTTTCGGATAATAGACTCTTCTATTCCCATATGGACAATTTCATGAATGATCGTATTTGCTGGTTTTTTATAATTCATAAAATCACCTTCCAATGTTGTAAATAAAGTTACTGTTCCATTGTCAGGATCGTAACTACCACCGCTTCCATATAGTGTGAAAACAACATCGTAGGATTCAAACATTTTAAAATCCCAAGTCCAATTTCTTTTGGACAAATTTATTTGATGAATGATGTCATTAATAAGTTGTTCTTGATTCTGTACTTTTTCTAAAGCCTTTTTGTAATTGCTATTGTTGTATATTTTTGATTCGAGAAGATTGTAAATAGGAGAGAAGTCATCATTTCCAAAGTTTCCTTTTTTAGATTTGACCAATAAGGAATCAATCAAATCATCTTTAGGCAGGTTTATTTTATATCCTTGTTGTTCTAAAAAATTAATATCAATAATGGTTCGCCAAATTGATGTCGCTTCTTGATCAATGCTAGGGACCTTAATGGAAATGCTTTTCTTTGTTGATTGTGCTTGTGACCAACAAGAAATACCTAGAAGTACTCCAGATAAAATTAGCAAAATGTTTAATGATTTCAATTTCATGATTTGACTTACTTAGCTGGTTGAATCAAATCCCAAAGGTTGCCATATAAATCTGCAAAGACCAAAACTTTTCCATATTCTTCGACTTTAGGAGGTCTGATAATTTCTACATTTTGCTCAATCAGGTTTTTGTGATCACCTTCAAAATCATCGGTATACATAAATAGAAAAACCCTGCCTCCAGTTTGGTTTCCGATGCTTGCGGCCTCTCGTTCATTTTTTGCTCTGGCTAATAAAATACCGCATTCTGTTGAACCGGGAGGAGCGATTCGAACCCATCGTTTTACATCACTTAATGGAGTATCTTCTAAAAGAGTAAATTTTAATTTTTTGGTATAAAACTCGATAGCTTCATCATATTCTTTGACGACTAATGCGAAATGGGCGATTCGTTGACTCATAGGTTTTTCTTTTTAATTTATAGTAAGTTTGGAATCTTACTTAATTCGGTTGTTTCATTTAAATACGATTGTATCAGATGTTAAACTTAAAACAGTTTATGCTTTCCGTATAGCATAAACTAGTTCGTCCAAATATACACCATATTTATAAATAGTCTTTTCAAACTTTGCTTCAAAGGTGAAACCTGCTTTTTCCAATACTTTTTGAGAACCGGTATTGGTGCCAAAAGGTCTTGCGAATATCCGATTGATCTCAAAGGTTTTAAAACCATAATCGACCATCTCTAAAACAGCTTTGGTCATAATTCCTTTTCCCCAAAAAGGTTCCGCCAACCAATAACCCATTTCAGCATTTTTACTAAAGATGTCTTCCTGAGGATGAACACCGATTGCACCTACAGCTTCGCCATCAACACTGATTGCAAAAATACGAGCAGGCTTTGCTTTATTTGCGTTTTCTATAAATCCTTTTCCACTTTCGATTGAGTAAGGGTGGGGGAAATGATTGGTGAGATTTTTTGCGATTTTTAAATTGTCTGCGTATTTGACAAGACTGTTGATGTCATCGGTTTGCCAAGCTCTGAGTTTGAATTCCATGATTTTGTTTTATTCTTTTACAATGAAGAAAGTTTAAAGGTTCCCAAAAATATGATAATTACAAAATGTAATTGAATATTTCAAAAAATCTGATGGAACTTATCACCTGCGTATTAATGGATGAAACTGGAAATAGATGCCAGTTAGGTTTGTGGTAGAAAGGGATTAAGTGGAAAGAAATTGTTCCTATGACGATTTGCCATAAAGGCGTTAAGGCACAAGGTTTTTTAAATGTTTAATTAGTTTATTTTATAAAAAAGACTCACACTTAAAGTATTTGTTTGTCGTTTGAGCTGCGCAGTACTAATTATATCGTAATCAAAGAAACGGTAATATAAATGATTCTCAAAAATGTAATTTCTGTATTCCAAGCCAATGCTGAATTTTTGATTTACTTTTCTTTGGAGAGCTAACAGATATTGGAAATCGAGCCGATGGTCAGTATAGTATTCTGGCAATGAGAAGAACCCCGTTTCTGATTCTTTGTTGAATAAATGAGTGAAGGAGTATAAAACATCATAACTGCAATCTTCAAATGGATAGTACGAGCAATAAGAAGCTTTGACTTTAGTGCGAAGACTAATAGCAGCTGCTACACCTGTACTAAAACTCCATTTGTTTTTAATAAAATCAATAGTTAATGGAATGGATAAATTGATAGATTGGAATCTCTTTTTTGTTTTATAAGTAGTTGCGTTGTATTTACTTGAAACAAAACGTGTAAAGGTTTTATATTCCAACATATGGGCGAGACTGACTTTTAGATTTCTTTTTTTAGTCAAGAAATAACCATACTTCCCACCTAAGGCAAATGAAGGCCCTGGGATCACTAGATTAAGTGTAGTTGTACTTCTTTGTTCATCAGGATCAGAATCGAACAATCCATTAATGATGATATCTGATTTGATTTGATACGTGAAACGCGACTGAGCAGAAAGAGTAATGCTTTGAATGAGCAGGATAAAGCAAATGAGAAAAAAGTGAAAGAATTGTTTCATTGATTGTATTTTTTAAAAATACGTTTATTCTCATGTAAAGGTTAGGTGAGGGAAAAAAATAAATTAATGAATCAAATACCGAATACTAAAATCAATTGCATTCGTTTGGTGATGATATTTTATTGTAGTTCCGAGATCTATACTAGTCCGAAATACCCAAAAGAAATTATCAAAAATAAAATCTCTGTACTGCAGACCAAAATCAATTCGCTCATTGAATTGGTAATGTAAACCAAAAGAATATTGAAGGTTATCTCTTTCATCAATATCACTAAAAGAAGGTAAAGAAAAGACTCCTAGCATTGAGCGATCGATTTTTTCATTGATTTTAAAATGTTCCTGATTGGATATCTGGTAGTTACACCGAGCCCCTTCTGTATAACAATATTTAAGCTTCATTTTTATAGAAAGCAGATTCGTATAAATCAGCCCTACTGATACACCAAATTTTTTATAATGGTATTGAATATCCATTGGAACTAAGATGTATTGTTTTCTAAATTGTTCCTTCCTTTTGAATTTCCCGTTATCATTAATTTTTTCTACTTTGAATTTTGTAAAACCACTATGTTCGTACAGCATACCGATGCCAGTACTAAAAGTTCTTTTTTTGTTGAGGTAATAACGATGTTTAGTACCAATGGTAAAAGAAGGACCGGGAAGAACCATGTTTGTCTTGAGTTCATTATATTCAAAAGGATCTGAATAGAATAGTCCATTTAAAACATAGCTTGCTTGAAAACCATAGGAGAATCTAGACTGCCCGAAGAGGGTAGTGGTGACAATAAAAATCAAGCTAATAATAATTGAAAATAGCTTTTTCATTTTCTACAATATCGGAAAATAATTTCGAACATCTATAGGACTTATTTCATTAAAACTAAAACAGGAGATTTTTCCAGTTCTAGATCTTTGCAATCTCCATTACAATTGGAAACAATCTTGGCGGCGTATTCTCCTTCATCAGAATGACTGTAATCAATCCCGATACGGATATTTGTATAGCAATCGCCCTTAGTGTCGCTATATTCTAAGGCGAAATAAGACTGATCGGTGAGTTCGTTTACATCCGATTCAGCGCCAAGAAAAAAGTAAGGACTCATATCTGCAATGCCTGTCTTTTTATGTTGCTTGCTTTTTGAATCTTCCATTTCAATGGTGTAAGAGATCGAAGAATAATTGAATCTTTTGATAATTAATCCGAGCGCGATATTTTTGTTGTCACCTCTAAAAATAAACTCTTGATTCAATATTGGGACGTTTGGAAAAGGAATTGATTTTCCATCAATAATCATAGAATCTCCACTAAGGTGAACAGGCGTAAATTGTTTTTGCTCTTTTAATATATTTACAAAATCTTCAGAGTAATCCGCAGGATTATCAATCGTAACAACAGCTAAAGGTCGATCATCTTGCTTTATTGCTTCAAGGGATTTATCTTCTTTATCACTGTTGTTAGGTTGGTTATCTCCTGGTTGACAGGCAATGAAAAAAGGCAGGAAAAAAAGCAAAATTTGTTTCATGTTTTAGTCTATGATTTTGAAAATAAAAACAGGCCACCCAAAATTAATTGGATGACCTGAAGGTAGTTATTTTTTATTAAATTTGCTGAGACCTTATTGTTCTTCAGCTACTTTCTTGCGACTTTTGCTTAGCTTTCCTTCCAAGTCTTTTACTTGTCGTTCTGCTTTGTCGATTTTATCTTTTCGGGATTTGTATTCTTTTTCACTTAGCTTATTTTCCTTATTGTCTTTTTCTAGTTTTTCTCTGGCATCCGTCACTCTCTTTTTAGAATCTTTAAGAACTGTATCACCTCGGTCATAAGTTTTTTTAGCCTTAGCTTTTTTCTCTTTATGCTTGTTACGAGCATCCTGTGCTCTAGCTTGGCCAAAATCTTTTCCTTTTAGATCGCCTTTGTTTTTACCATAAGCATTTCCCTTTCCTTTGTTTCCTTTATCTTTCTTCCCTTTCGCATGTTCTCCTTCATCAGCGTCATGTTCATGTCCGTCACCTTCGTGTTCGTGAGTTTCTTCTCCATGCTCGTTATTGTCATGCTCACGATCACCGTCATTGTCTTTTTTCTTCCCCTTCTTCATTTTATCCTTCATCTTTTTACCCTTCCCTTTGCCTTCTTCGATTTCTTCTTCCATCTCATCTTGGGCACCTTCACCTTCCGATTCTAATTCTTCTTTTTTCTTCTTCCATTTTTTGGAAGACATGTCTTTCCCTTTTTTTGCTTTCTCTGCTTTCTCTTTTTTTGCTTTATTCTTGCCAGGCTGTGCTGCAAGGTCGGTGCTAAGACCAAAAGTCAATATAGCTACAACGAAAAGCATGATTAGGTTTTTGATTTGATTTTTCATAATAATAGATTTTTATGAATGAAGTTATTTGAAAAAACTTCAATTAAATGATTTTGTGTTTAGACGTTGAAAATTAATTTAAGTCATCCAATTCTTTTACCGCATCTTCTAAAGCCTTTGTACTGGCTTCAATTTCTTCTGTAGTTTTATCAAGATCATTGGTAAGAGAATCAAGGATTTGTATTTCTTTTGTTACGCCTGCGGAGTCAGTATTTTCGGCACTTTCAGCTGCATTTGAAGAGCAGGAAATGAATAATAATAAGGCTCCAAAATAGATTAGGTTTTTGAAAAAAGTCATAATGTTAATGTTTGGTTAATAAAAATTAGAAATGTTTTGAGGGGAGTAAGAGACGGAATAAAAGAACTTATTGTATTAAGCACGAAGCCAGCCCGATTTTTGCAAATGAGCCGGCAGCTTGGTTCCATCAAATTTTACGAATGTAAATTAGTTCTAATTTCTTAAAAGAAGAAAAACTGATAAGAAAACTAAGGCAACGGTTAATATGAAATATCCTTTCATGAGTAATTTGTCCCTTTTAATCTTTTGGGAAAGCTCAGTTATCTCAGATTTTAATTCTATACTTTTTACAATACTATCAATAGACTTTTTAATGTTTAGAGTCATTTTATCATCTTTGATGATATAATCTGTAGCGCCTTTTTTTAAACATCTAACTGCAACCTCTATTTTATCTTGAGATGATAACATAATCATTTTCGAGTCTGGGCTTAATTCCTTTATTTTTTCCAAAATACCTAAGCCATTCATGGTCGTAGAGTTATCCTCTAAATTTGATAAATGAAAATCAAGGATAACGATATCTGGTTTTTGATATAAGGACTTGATACATTGCTCTCCACTTTCGAATAAGCTAACATGTATATTTTTATTGGCTTTGAGTGTATTTCTCAAATGTATCCTAATCATAGGGTCGTCATCAACACAAAAAACTCTATATTGATCTGGTAAATGAATTAAAGGAGCTTCGATAACTGGATTAGTTTTTAAAACTGAATTAACATTCTTTTTTAAAACTGGACTAACGCTCTTTTTTAAAATTTGTTCTTGTGTCATATAAAATTGTTTTCTTCTTCAAGACCTTGAAGCATCTTTTGTAATTGGGTTACTTCCTTTGTTCTAGCTTTTAATCGCAAGGTATATAGGAGTTGCGTAAAAATAATGCCAACTACTATGGTGAGCAAAATTAGATTCATCGCTGTTTCATTTTTAAAAAACAAAACATTTGTAATCAAAAGTAAATTACCGATGTATAAAATTATGCTTGCTTTTTTATGACTTAATCCAGAGTTTAAAAACTCGTGATGGATGTGATTTTTATCAGGAGTAAAAGGAGATTGTCCTTTTGATATTCGAATAGTGAATACTCTTAAAGTATCAAAAATAGGAATAGCGATAATACCAGCAATGATTCCAATAGGGGAGACAACTGAAAGCTTTTCAAAAGCTAGTGGAGATTCTATAAATTGAATCGAAAGAATAGTAATTGTTAAACCAAGTAGTAATGATCCTGCATCTCCCATAAACGTTTTGCTAGATTGCTTTCCAAGATTATATTTTAAAAAGGCAATTAGGGATCCTGCAAATGTAAAGGCTAATAGCGCATAGTCAAATTCATCTACCCAAAATAATAAAACACCTAAAGTAATACAGTTTATTCCTCCCAATCCACCAGCAAGTCCATCTATTCCATCTATTAAATTAAAAGCATTGGTAACACCAACAATGAATAAAGTGGTTATAAAGTAACTACCATAAATGTTAATGTCTTCAATCCCAAAGATCCCATGTAAACTTGTAATTCTTATGCCTCCGGCGCAGAGTAATAAAGCAGCTCCAATTTGTAAAAACAATTTGACTTTAGCCTCCATCGGTAGGAGATCATCCTTAACACCCATGAAAAACAGAAGTAAATAAGAAGCCAGGATAAATTTGTATTCGGCAAAAATCTGGGGAGAGCAAAATAAGGTGAAAGGGATTAAAAACCCAATGAATATACCAATTCCGCCAATACTAGGAATTTGCTTGGTATGAACTTTTCTTTCATCTGGAGTATCAAAAAAATTCTTTTGATGTGCAAGATCTATAATAGAGGGTGTGATTAGAAAGGTAATAAGGAAACTGCAAAGTACAGCTTCAAGTATGTGTATACTTGCTGGATTCATGGTATGTAATTTTGTGTTATAATATTAAATGTTTCAAAAAACTCTCCAAAAATTATTTTAAGAGGAAAGAACTGGCATTATTATTTCCTCTTCAATGGTTATAATTCATAAGGATAAATTTAGGTTAAATCAAAATATACTTTTTTACAAAAAAAATGATTTTGGAACAGCTTAAAAAATAACATTAAAAATTTATCTAATACTATGGATTAATTTACCCAAACATTTTATAAAAAGACAAATTATGAATTCTCCAAAAGCTAAAAAGAAACTTGCCATAATCGGCACTGTAGGCCTTCCTGCGCAATATGGAGGCTTTGAAACCCTCGTAGAGCAATTAGTACCCTACCTTGAAAAAGACTTCGAAGTGACAGTTTACTGTAGTTCTAAGTTTTACTCTAAAAAAGATCAAAAACAATTCTACGGAAAGACCAAATTGAAATACATTCCGTTCTCTGCAAATGGAATAGGAAGTATTCCATATGATATGATATCCTTGATTCATGCTGCATTTAAATCAGATATTTTTTTGATACTGGGTGTTTCTGGGTGTATTCTATTGCCATTTATTAAGTTTTTTACAAAGAAAAAAGCTTTTGTAAATATTGATGGTATTGAATGGAAACGGAATAAATGGAATCCGTTGATTAAGACTTTTTTACGTTATTCTGAAATCTTTGCAGTGGAAAGTGCCGAAGGAGTGATTACAGATAACAAAGTAATTAGCGATTATCTAAAAGCCACTTACGATTATGAAAGTTACTTGATCGAATATGGAGGTGATCAAGCAAGTCATCAGGACATTGACCGAAAGGATATTGAAAATTATGCTTTTTTAAAAGGTAAATATGCTTTCTCTGTATGTAGAATCGAACCTGAAAATAATCTACACATTATCTTGGAAGCAATGGCGCAACAATCAAAATTGCCATTAGCCATTGTAGGGAATTGGGATAAAAGTGATTACGGAAGAGAACTCAAAGCAAAATATGCTGATCATAGTTATATCCATATTTTAGACCCAATTTATGAAAAGGTACTTTTGAATACTTTACGATCAAATTGTTATGTCTATTTACATGGACACAGTGCTGGAGGAACGAATCCTTCTTTAGTAGAAGCAATGAATTTGTCTTTGCCTATTCTTGCTTTTGATGTGATGTACAATCGAGAAACGACCGAAGATGAAGCTATATTTTTTAAAACTTCAGGTGACCTAAAGGCAGCGATTGATGGTCTAAATCAAAGTGAAATAGACCGATTAGCCTCTTCCATGAAAACGATTGCTCAGCGACGATATACTTGGAAAGTGATTGCTGATAAATATAAAACAATGATGAGTCCTAAAAAATTGAAATTCACTAGCTCAAGGATAAAATAGACTTTTTTATTCTTTCTTCAAGCTAGAAAGATAAGCTACTAAGTCAACTAAAGCTTGCTGAGACATCACTCTTTGGAGATTAGCCGTCATCAACGATGCATCCATTGGGTCAAGTGAAACTACCTTGGGTTTTTGAAAAACTTTCGAAAACCCGCC
>CAKZTD010000374.1 GCA_937921595.1 uncultured Saprospiraceae bacterium | reverse complement strand
TTTTATTCCTTCGTAAATTGCATCAATTTGGTTTTCACCAATCATGGAAACAAACATTTTCCCAGTCTTTGGATCCCAAGACATTCGATGAGGATTCCGTATTCCCATTGCCCAAACTTCAGGTAAAGCATTGTCTTTATCAACAAATGGATTATCTTTAGGAATGCCATAATTACCATTAGAACTATTCTTCCCCATCGGATCTATTCTAAATATTTTACCCTCATGTGTAGATAAGCTTTGAGCTCGAGAAGTTTGATTAGGATTTTCTTCACCATCGCCCATCGAAAGATACAACATCCCATAATCAGCATTCCCTTTTTGTACTTTTGGATTAAAATTAATCGCTTGTATTCCATGTAAAGAAGTACTAAAACCAATCCTCAATAATTCACGGTGACTGCCTTTAAAAACATTTGCTTTTGGATTCTTAGTCGTCCATTCTGTAATGACATTATGCACTTTAGTTTTTAGTGAAGTTTCATATTCTGGTATTTTATTTTCCAAAGCATTTCCTCCTTCACTGTGTATGGTATAAAATTTCCCATTGGTTTTAAAATCCGGATGAAAAGCTACAAATCCAAATCCAGTATTAAGTCTTGGAACATCGACAAAGTCTTTAAAGAAATCTTTAAATGGTAAATAAACAGAGACTTTACCTTTTTTAATAACATACAAATAATTGCGAAGGTCATTGACAAACATTCGATTGCTTCCGTCTCCTGCATGCGTCAAATTATTAATCCTAGCTCGAGTATCTCCTTTCGTATCACTTGCAGGTATTTCTGCAATCTCCCGCATTTTTAATTTAAGATCACCGACGGGTACTGTTTCTTCAAAAGGATTTAGAATCGGAATAACATTTGACTGCGAAGTTCCAGCGCCATCATTATTGCTTGAAGGAATTCCCAAATGCCTCCCTTTAGCAATATGTATGTTATCGATATAAGAACTTGCTTTTGGAATGTCATTATCATTATTATAAATTAAGAGTGATTTTATTTCTTTGATCAAAAGAGTACTGACATCCAATGGCATACTCACCTTAGACGGAAGATCTACCGTATTTTTTTGTTTGAAATGCCATTCTAAAACTCCAGCTTTTGGTCGTTTTATCAACCAATGTTGATAGACCACATCAGGAGCAAGCATGATTTTATGTTTGGGAGATTCTTTCATGGAAGTGATCGGAGACGAGCCTATCGCTGACAATAATAAACCTCCAGCAAGCTTAGTATTTTTATCATTTAGTTTTTCTATCGGAGGATTATTAGACGCTGCCAATCCGATCACGAAATCTGCATCTTTTCCTGAAGCTGACTCGAAGTAGATGGTAAAATCTTCATCGACAGGAATTTTATAATTAGACAAATCAATAACTGCATTGCCTCTGTACTGAACACCTGCAGAATTAATCTCTAAACATTTTCCAGACATTCCTTTTGGTAATAAAGGACTTACTCTTGCACCATCCGTTGCGCCCGGAGGGCCAGCTTTCCAGCTACCTTGTCCGTTAATATTCCCGCTTCGTTTTTCATCAAAATCATCGATCTTCCATAATCTTTTATCTCCATCATAAACCTCAACATTTCTAATCTCTCCCGTATTATCAAAAGAACCAAAACCAACCTTACCATTTAGAAAGGTATGATCAATTGCCTTCATTAATGGTACCTCCATATCATCAACAAAAACCTTAATTGATCCAGTCGTCGTATTTCGATCTACACGTACATTATGCCAACGTTTATCATTCATTCGAGTCGCAGGAGGGTTTGCCAAACCAGGTGTATCTATTCTTCGTCGGTCCCCTTGATCGACAATAAAAATCCCATTATGCGGCATGATGGTATTGTCATCAGACAAGTGAACATAATAATATTTCTGTGGCGACTGGTATCCAAAAACTAAAATCACATCCCTACCGCTTTCTAGTGGATAGGTGCATTTCACTTCCGCAGAATAGGAAAAATTATTTTTTAATTCATAATCCAAATAAGCGACTGCTGATGGTCTCCTGATCTTTTCAAGAAACTGCCCTGGCTTTTTAAGCACTAAAGTCGAACCGTTCATTTCCCAAATTTCTGGCTGTTCAAATTTCCAAGGATCTTTTCCAATATCTTCCAGACGGTGTATTTTTTGTTTAGAAAATCCTTGAGCTCGTACAGGATGAATATACTTTCCGACGACTTGCATTGAAAAATCTTGGTAGGTTCGATAAGTTCCTTTCAACCATAAAACCACTTGATTTGAATTTTTCTCACCTTTAGGAATAAAGGGGCGAATGTTATCTTCTTTGGAATTACTGGTCATGATTGTCCAGTGCCAAGTCTTTCCATGATCCGATGTAAAGCCTCTATACATTTCATAATGCGCTGTTGCCTTTTTCGATAAAGGATTTACATTCGAAGACATAAAAATCTCGTTGGTGTTGTAAGGATTCAGCGCCACCAAACCGGTGTAATCTCGCTCTGCATCATAAAGCGCATCTCCTGCATCAGCGATATAATGATGCTTCCAGTTCTTATCTGTAACATCCCAATAAGCATAATAATAATCAATGGTATTTTTGTCTTCTTGTAAAGAATAGGTCACTACCGGATGTCCTTCATTGCTGTAATTAAAACTACTCGTCCAAGGTCGGGCGGTAGGACTTTTATCTCCGAAAGTGTAAAATTTATTTACCTGATCCACGGAAACTGGTAATTCCGATTCTTTCATAATTAATGTCCCATCGGTTTGATACAATCCTCCACCTTTAAAATACATGTGGTACAGATTGTTGTCTGTTTTTCGTGGATGGCCATTTGTAAAAAAGAAATCTATTCGATCTTTTCCATTGGAGGAATACTTTACATAGGGTCTTGTTTTGTTATCACCGCTTCGAATAAATTCTGTATCGGATGTCAATTCTTTCCCATTTGAACTATACTTTTTCCAGTTGGGATTATAACCATTTGTTCTCGAAAAATTGTAAATCGTCCCGTTCATGGACTCCAACTGAAAAGCATTATTGTAGGTGTGATTGGTCCCTGATTCAATAACTACTTCGGGGCCCCAATCTTCTAAGCTTTCTGGTTCTTCAACTAATGACACTCGGTAATTAGTAAGTTTATCGGTACCGTGCTTGGCATAGAAAGCCATCAATTTTCCATCTTCTCTAAAGAGTAGAGAAGCATTATTGTGATCGTCCGATTCGGTCCAAGTACTTAAATGTATTGGATTCTTTATGCCTTTATTCTTTTCTAAATCGTGGACAGACATTCCTACGTACCCTTCCGACGTGACATAAGAAGTATACAGCCTTCCATTTTTGATCAATGCTCGTTCATCATTGAACCAAGTCCAGGCACCGTCGGAGCTTACTACAAAATCATGATATTGCTCTTGAGCATTAAGGCTCTTGGTATTAAACATTAGCACTGCGATAATCGCGGCTAATAGTATTTTATATTTCATATCCTACTTGATTTTTATTTCAGATATGAAAGTAGAAAGGATATTTTAGAAGTCCAACTTTCGATTGGTCAATAATTCGACTCAACTGCTAAGTTAAGAATAAGGTTTGTTCAAAAATGAATTGATAAAACTTTAAGTCTACTTTACAGTTATTTTAAATTTTCTTTAAAGAAATCAATGGTTCTTTTCCATGCTAACTTTGCATCTTCAGGATCGTATCTACCAGTCGTATCATTATGAAACCCATGATTAGCTCCTTCATAAATATGCGCTGTATAGTTTTTATTATTTTCTTTTAAAGCAGCCTCATAAGCTGGCCAGCCTTCGTTAACTCTCTTGTCCAATTCTCCAAAGTGAAGCAATAATGGTGCATTGATTTTAGGAACGGATTCCGCGGATACTTGTCGACCGTAAAAAGGTACTGCAGCTTTTAGGTCTGGAACTTCTACGGCCATCATATTTGAAATCCATCCTCCGAAACAAAAACCGACTACGCCAATGTTGCCATCGCATTCTGGATGTGTTTTTAAATAGTCGAAAGCAGCAATAAAATCTTGCAGCATTTCATCTTTATCTCTTTTCCGCTGTAAAGTTCGGCCATCATCGTCATTTCCGGGGTAGCCTCCTAGTGGCCAAAGCGCATCAGGTGCCAAGGAAAGAAATCCGGCTAATCCAGCTCTACGTCCAACGTCTGCGATATGTGGGTTGAGTCCACGATTTTCGTGAACGACAATGATTCCTGGTAATTTCTTTTTTGCTTTTTTAGGTCTGGATAATAATCCCCGAATTTCACCGCCACCTTTTGGGGATTGATAAGTGATGTAATCTGATTTTAGATTTGGGTCATTGGGATCGATCTGTATTTTATCGATATAATTGGGCATTACGCAACTGAGAATAGAAGACAAGGTGATTCCGCCAACAGCATAGAGCGTTAGTTTTTCCATGAAAGATCGGCGGTCAATTCTATTGTGGGCGTAGTCATCGTAGAGATCAAATACTTCGGGATTGAGGTCTTCTTTTTTTAGGTTTTCCATGGTTATGTTATTTTTCAGCGTTACTTACTCTTAGGTGACAAGTTACAAACTTGTCTTTATTTATGCTCTCAAGTTACAGCATCGTTACACTCTTCTTAAACTTGAGAGAGTTGGTCTTCTTTTTTTAGGTTTTCCATGATTATGTTATTTTAAAAATCTTTCTGTAAATGCATCTTTAAAAGCTCTGCCTATGGGGATGATGATATCATCGTTTAGGTGAACTTGGCTGCTCGAGATTTTAGTGATTTTTGAGCTATTGATTACATAAGATTTATGTGTTCTAAAAAAAAGGTTTTGATTTAAATTTTCCAGCCAGTAGCGAAGTGGTTCTGATGACAGGTGCTTTTTACTAGTCGTATATAACTCGGTATAATCTGAATCAGATTTTATGTATAGAATATCCTCAATGGTCACTTTTATATATTCATAACCGGATTTGATAAAAATCTCTTTTTTCGTATGCTCAATTCCTATTTCACCATCCTCTTCTTTTTTTACTTCTATTTTTGAAACAGCTTTAACAAAGCGTTGAAAAGAATAAGGTTTTAAAAGATAATCTACCACGCTAAACTCATAGCTTTCTAAAGCGTAATCCGGAAAAGCTGTTGTTAAGATAACATGCGGAGGATGGTCTACTGTTTTTAAAAAATCGATCCCTGAAATTTTAGGTAAATGGATATCCAAAAAGATCAAATCTATCGTTTCTTTTTTTAAAAAATCTATTGCTTGAATCGCATCCGAAAAAGTAGCTTTCAAATGTAAAGACCCAATATCTTCAATGTATTTTTTTAAAATACGCTGAGCAGGTGGTTGATCTTCTATGATTATACAATTCATATTTTTTATTAGACGGAATTATTGATTCTTACCTATGGGACATGGCCCTTTCGTCGATCCTTTTTGTCTTGACACAAAAAGGACCAAAAAACTCAAGGCTGTATACTTTTTTTAACGCAAAAATCAGTTCAAAATCCTAAATTCTAAAAACTCGCCTTTGGGTTTATTTTTTATATTTAAACCAGTGATTAACTTAGTTTCTGATTATACTTTAAATATTAGTATAGCTCAAACAGTTTATAATTTCTAACGGATCTTGAATTGATTTTTACTAAAAAGTAAAAGGCCATTCCAAGCATTGCCTCTAGATTTAGGACGTAATTTAATTTACAAAGTACTATGCCATTTTATTTAAATCGATAGACAATCGAACTTCGTAAAGATTTTTACTTTTTTGAATATCCAATTGATGCGCATCAGGATAAATTAGTTGCAATCGTTTTTTGACATTCTCCAAACCAATTCCTTTTGATAAACTGTCTGTATTGGAATAGGGTTGATAGGAGTTTTTACAAACGAATTCTAAAGCACCATGATCCAATAGATTCAGCTCGACTTCAATTTTTATTTTATCGGATTGACTTGCGGTGCTGTGTTTGAAAGCGTTTTCAATAAACACAATTAATATCAATGGAGCAATCCGATATTCTGACTGAATATTTTTAATCAAAAAACTAACCTCTCCTCTTTCTTCAATCTGCATTTCGCTGAGGTTAATAAAATTTTCTAACTGTTCAACCTCTTTAACCAAAGGCACATAATCTTCTTTACATTCATAAAGCATATATCTCAAAACACCAGATAATTCTAAAATAATTCCAGGTGTTTTTGGCGATTTTTCAATCGCATAGGAGTATAAATTATTGAGATTATTAAACAGGAAATGAGGATTGATTTGGGATTTCAGAAATTGCAATTCACTTTCTTTGACCGTATTTTTCAGTAAATCTACTTCCCTTTGCTTACCCAAAGCATCCCAGGCGAATTTAAATCCTGATAAGATCGTCATCACTGGAAGTACATCCAATAAGGAATAAAACACTCCAGGAAATGACTTCCCTCTAGAGTCTGGAAAATATATTTTTTCAATAACAGCTTCCTCCATTAAGATAACGAGCGTAATGACAAACAATACAGACAAAAAGAATTCTAAGTATTTTTTCCGGTAAAAAAAACGAGGTAAGAGAAAATAATTGATCGCTAATGCAGCTAGGGTGTAGTTCAGAAAGAAGACAAATTGGTAAATAGGAATCTGAGGTTGATTTCTATCAAAAGAATAAAAAACAAATACCAAAACGTGCAACACGATTTGAAATATCCACTCTTTGGGAGAAACCATCGTTTTCTTAAAACTATGTGCCATGTTTCAAAGTTAAGATTTCATAGTGAATATAAAAAAGGAAATCTTTCAACTACCTTTTCAGCCTGGTCAACAACATTTAGACTGAATAGAACTCCCTAATCTTATATCCTGTCGTTGACGGGGAAAGAATCGCCGTTTATAGATTCTATTTTTTTATTAATTAAAATCCCTGCTTATTTGCAGTAGTATTTAAGAACCTGTTTGAAATTATTATTTAAAATAAGTCTTTGGATTTTAATCCATCATTTAAGCTTCTAAAAACATGAATATCAATCCCATTTATCAGCGCCTTTTTTTCATTTTTCTCTTTATTAGCCATCTTATCATCGCCCAAGGCCAAAGTGTTTCCGTTAAGGGAACGGTAGTCGCAGGCAATAGTGGTCAACCTGTCGAGTTTGCAACGATTATGGTTGCTAGTAAGGATACTAAAAAAGCGATTACCGGTGTCACAACTGATATCGATGGAAAATTTCAGGTTCAGGTAGATCAAGTTGATTTTTATATTGAGATTAGCTTTATTGGTTTTAATTCGAAAACAATAAATGAGTTTTCAGTTGTTGATGGCAAAGTCGACTTAGGAAATATTGCATTATCAGAAGATGCGCAAACCTTAGATGAGGTCGTGGTTCGAGCTGAAAAATCCAACACAGAATTTAAATTAGATAAGCGAGTTTTCAATGTTGGAAAAGATTTGAGTAGTACTGGTGCCAGTGCATTGGAAGTTTTAAATAATGTGCCTTCTGTCAATGTCAGTATTGAAGGCGAAATTAGTTTACGTGGAAGTGCTGGTGTTCAAATTTTAATCAATGGCAAGCCTTCTGTTTTAGCAGAGCAACAAGGAAATGCACTTGGTACGATCACCGCTGATATGATTGACAAAATTGAAGTGATCACAAATCCTTCGGCCAAATACGATGCGGAAGGAACTTCTGGAATCATTAATATTGTAATCAAAAAAGAAGAGAGAAAAGGATTTAACGGTTCGGTGTCGATCAATACGGGGCTTCCACATAATCATAGTTTTGGATTGAGCTTGAATCGTCGAACGGAGAAATTTAATCTATTCAGCCAACTAGGTGTTGGTTATCGAGAATTACCGAATGATTCTGAGAACATTAATCAGGATTTAGTTTCGGGACGAACGATCCTTACAAATGGAACAGATTATCGAAATGAAAATTTCTACAATTTCGTTCTCGGAACAGATTACCACATTAACCCTCGAAATGTTTTGACACTGTCTGGAAATTTCGCCTACGAGATTGAAGACCAACCTTCGCGAAATGATTTTAGTATCCTAGATGCTCAGGACAATACTACTGACCAATGGTTTCGAACAGAATCTACCGAAGCGACTAATCCAAAATGGCAATACGAATTACAATATAAAAGTGATTTCAAAGATCACAAAGATCACAATTTACTATTCAGTGCTTTGGGTAATTTCTTTGGAAAAGATCAATCTTCAGAATTTACTGACACTCCGGTTTTCGGAGACCCCGATCTTTCCGACCAACTCACCAGAACTAAATTTCAAGAAGCGAAATATACTTTCAAGTTAGATTATAACAAACCTATTTCTAAAAAAGTAAGTCTAGAAACAGGTGCCCAATATGTCATCCAAGATGTGAGTAATGATTATGCAGTGAGCAATTCCATAAATGGAGAATGGATTGAAGATCCAGGTTTGACCAATATTTTTGAATACAATCAAAATGTTTTTGGCGTTTATGGAACGGGATCTTACGAAGATGATAAGTGGGGATTGAAATTGGGATTAAGAATGGAGAACACCGATTTAACAACACTATTGGTCAACACTGAGAAATCAGATGCTCAAAATTACACCAACTTCTTTCCAAGTGCGCATACTTCGTATAAATTGACGGAAGCTTTTTCTATACAAGCAGGATATTCTCGTCGAGTATACCGTCCAAGACTTTGGAGTCTTAATCCATTTTTTAATATTCGAAACAACTTTAGCATTCGTACAGGAAATCCAGAATTGCTTCCTGAGTTTACCGATTCTTATGAAATTTCTAGTATTTACATCATTGGAAAGACCTCTTTAAATTTCTCTATTTATCATCGGTACACGACAGATGTTGTAGAACGAATTTCTACTTTCGAAAACAATGTCAATACTTTCAAGCCTTTCAACATCGGTACCAATAAATCAACCGGTGCAGAATTGAATGCAAAATATAGTCCTAGCAAATGGCTATCTTTTAATGGAGACATCAATTATAATTACTTCAATAGAGAAGGTACTTTTGAAGCTACTAATTTTGATTTCAATGCGGATCAATGGTCTACTAAATGGACTGCGAAGCTTAAGCTTCCAATGAAAATCGACTTCGAAGTTACGGGCCATTATCGATCTAAAATCAAAACAGTTCAAGGAGAAACTTCTGGTAATCTTTTTGCTGATCTTGGTTTACGTAAAAAAATATTAAACGGTAAAGGTGTCCTTAGTTTTAGTGTTCGTGATGTATTTGCTTCACGCTTCCGAGAGGGAGAAACTTTTCAGGATACTTTCTATGTTTATAGTTATCGCCAACGAGGCCGATTCATTACCTTAGGATTCAGTTATGGATTCGGAAAAGGAGAAGCGATGGAATTTTCTGGAGCGAGAAGACGTCATTAAGAAAAACGGTATTCGGTATTCGGAGGTGCCGAATACCGAATACCGTAAAGCTTCTGAACTTAAATACAAATATCTTTAATCAAACATTCTACTTTTTATATGAGAACTATTCACCGTTATTTAGGATTTTTTCTAGCAGGCATTATGGCTGTATATGCATTAAGTGGAATTGTTTTAATTTTCAGGGACACTGATTTTTTGAAGCAAGAGATTCAAATCGAGAAACAACTTGAGACCAACATTGAGCAATCTGCTTTGGGGTCGAAATTAAAAATCAAACGATTAAAAGTAGACCGAACAGAGGGCGATGTCTTTTATTTTAAGGATGGATCTTATAATAAGACAACTGGTCTAGCAATATATACCAAGAAGGAATTGCCTTTTATTTTAGACAAGATGACGCATTTGCATAAAGCAAAATCTAGTCAACCGCTTTTCTTTTTAAATATTTTCTTTGGTATTTCTCTACTCTTTTTTGTGGTCTCTGCTTTTTGGATGTTTCGACCGAATACTCCTGTTTTTAAGAAAGGATTATATTTCACGGTTGGAGGAATTGTCTTGACTTTGATTTTATTGTTTGTATAGTTTTTTAAAAAAATCAGTCAGCACCAAGAAAGGCACTGACTGACGAAATATAAAGCTATGAAAACTAATCTTTAGTCCCAAAGACTTATTTTCAGAGCCGTTCCCATGAATATAGATTTTCGATTAAAGCATAAGTCTTTAGTCCAGATTTTATTTTTCTCTAATACTTTTTTCATTAAAAAAAAAGTATTCAAAAATTCTAGATCAAAAAAAAGCTTAACACGAAGCAGTCACCCGCACTCACCTTTTTGATCATTCTCAACCCGCTCATTTTGCAAATCCAAATGTTTCCTGCATTTTACCCTTAGCAAATCAAAGTGCTAATTTTAAACATTTTAAGAAAAACATTACCATTCACTATTTTCCTAAAGTTGAGTTTAGAATATTTCAATCTATCTACTTACAAGACGTTCCATTCTTGTTATCCCCTTATACTTTAATTTATTTTATTGGACTAAATTAATTTGAATCGTTTTTTTTAAGATATCCCAAATTTTTCACCACAATCCCCTTTCAGTCTATTGCTTATGAAAATTTCAGAATATCAAAACGATTCAATTTAATTCTTTACGTCTACTTCGTTTTAAAATGCCGGAACCAGCTCTCGCTAGT
>CAKZTD010000373.1 GCA_937921595.1 uncultured Saprospiraceae bacterium | reverse complement strand
TTGGTAACCGAGCCAATCCCAAATACCGTATGCTCATCTACAAGTAATGATTTTTCTACATCTCGAAAACCGAATCCTTTTGAATAAATGGTTTTTCCATCTTTGACAACTGCAATGGCTAATCCTGCAGCGTGATAATCTTTAATAAGTTGTTGTACTGGGGAATCCAATTCTTTTAATTGCTTATCTATTTTTGAAGGTTGCCCAAATAGATTAAAAGTAACCAGAAGAATGATCAAGGTGCTTATTGTATTTTTCATAGCTTTAGCTTTTATGGAAATGATTTTAGATCTAAAATTTAATTAATCAATATCATAAAACTACTTCCCAGATGTTTTTTTGGTAAACATTTTATGAATAATCGTCCATTCTCCTTCTATTTTTAACAACATAAAATAATCAATATACGGAGTTGTACTTTTAGGATGTGAGATTTCAACCTTAGCTACAGCTGCATTATTCTCATAATCTATAGAAAGGATTTTTCCAGATTCTCCAGTCGGCTGACCTTCTTTGGTATCTTTAATATATTCTACTCCGGTCCATGTTGCCATTTTTTTATCCTTTCCAATGTAATATAAATTTAAATCCGGATGAAATACTTTTTTCAATCGATCAGGTTGTCCATTTGTTGAACCTTCGATGTAATCGGTTAATGCTAGCGTAATTAATTCGGTTTCTGTTTGAGCATTTAGCGTTTGAACACTAAACCAAATCAAGAAAAGCACAAATACATTTTTCATAGTTTTAATTTTTGAGATTAGAAAATGAGAACAATCTATTTACAAGTTAAGCAGAAGAATCGTTAAACTCCGACTTAGTATAAGTAGACTAAATTACCGTATAAGAATAAGTTGAATCTTCCATTAAAAAGCATTTATAGACACTTATCAACAATACTTATACTATTTGGGATCCTTTTTCTAAGATTATGTATCTTTAGTTGATGCGTACATTTACAAGACATGCCTTATTCTGGCTTATCATTTATATAGCATGGACTTATATGAAATCCACAGGGGTTCATTATTCAAAATACTTGGTAATCAATCTTTTGAATGTAGCCATCTACATGACGGCTTATTACAGCCTAAAACACATTCTAATTCCTAAGTTTTTTGATCGAGGGAAATTCATTCTTTTTACAATAGGCTTACTCCTATCTACTTTCGTTTTTTATACCATTTGGAGAACAACAGGAATTTTATGGATAGATGAATTAAGAGGAATCAACTATAGTAAAAAGTACATGAGTGCTGTTGGCTACTTGACTCAAACAGTACAATTTTACTCTCCCGCTATGGTATTACTAGCTTGGGAATCTCATCTGGAACGCAAGAAAGAACAAGCTCGGATTCAACAATTAGAAAAAGAAAAATTAAGCACTGAACTAAAATTTCTTAAAGCACAACTCAATCCGCACTTTCTTTTCAACACCCTCAACAATCTTTATTCTTATGTTGTGACAAGCTCTCCAAAAGCACCAGATATGATCTTGCGTTTGTCAGGTATCTTAGATTATGTTTTGTATAAAAGTCAAAATCAATCTGTTCCTTTGAAAGAGGAGGTTAATGCCATTGAAAATTTTATTGCTCTAGAAAAAATCCGCTATGGCGATCGGTTACAGATCGACTTTAATCAAGTTGGAAACTCATCCGTTCCCGTTTCACCTTTACTCTTACTTTCTATTGTTGAAAATGCCTTTAAGCATGGAGCCAGCGGAGACATTGATACGCCAAAAATTACGATTGACATAGCAGCAGAATATGCTTTTATCAAATGCAAGGTTTGGAATACTAAGAGCAAATATCAGGGAGAAATAAATGACGACTACAAAGAAGGAATTGGGCTTTCGAATATAAAAAGACAACTCAATCTCGTTTATCCAGACCAACACCATCTTAACATTGATGATCAGGAGCAAACATTTAGCATAGACCTCAAAATAAATTTAGTCAATGAATAAAATCAGCTGCTTACTTATCGATGATGAACCACCAGCAATAGAGCTTTTGGAAAAGTACGCTAGTATGATCGATCAATTAGATGTTGTCGGAAAAAGTTACAGCGCAGTAAAAGCTTTCGATATGCTAAAAAGCCAAACAGTAGATCTGATGTTTGTAGATATTCGAATGCCGGTACTCAATGGAATTGATTTTATAAAAACATTAAAACATCCACCAGCAATAATTATCACGACTGCCTATAGAGAATATGCACTTGACGGCTATGATTTGGACATCATTGATTACTTACTCAAGCCGATCGCTTTTGATCGTTTTTTAAAAGCAGTGGATCGATATAGAAACAGATCAACAAGTTCAACACTTAAATCAAAAACTACAGATGAAGACACAGATTATATTTTCATCAACATAAATCGAACACATCATAAACTGATACTCAAAGACATCCTCTATATTGAAAGTCTTAAAGATTATGTTCGAATCCATACCACCCAAAGTCGATTAGTCGTAAAAGGAAATATTGGTTCTTTTATGAAAAAATTACCTCTAGATCGATTTGTAAGAATCCACCGTTCTTATGCAATTGCCTTGGCTTATATCAAATCCTATAACCAAAGTGAAATCGATATCAATGGAAACAAACTACCTGTAGGTACGAGTTATCGAGATGAATTGAAATTGCGTTTTAAATAAAGACTACTTCTTTTCTTTCTTCCACATGTCCCCATCCAATCCTTTGATAATTTTCAAAGCGTTTTTATAATATAGTTTTTCTAAAATATGATCCGACAAATCCAGTCCATACATTTTCCAAAAAGCATGATATCGTTTGTAATAAGGAAAATACTCATCATCGGATTCTAAAACTCTAAAGTAGGTTGGATACTCTTTAGGTTTATAAGAATCTTTTCCAAACAAAACCCGATCCTGATACTTCTCAAAAAAGCGATTC
>CAKZTD010000372.1 GCA_937921595.1 uncultured Saprospiraceae bacterium | reverse complement strand
AACTGTTTTTTTTATAATAATAAATTTTACTTTTTAAGAACAGATCGATATTGTTCTATTGATCTTCAAGGAGAAGTGACGATGGAAGAAGGTCGAGATGATGAATTATTAAGAGTCTATGATGAATTAAAAAACACCATTAAGGAAGCTAAACGACGTCTAGATATTCCTTGTCAGGTTTTAAAAAATATTAAACAAATATTCATTAATGCGAATGGACATTTGGTTTTTAATACACATCAATTGCATTGCAAACATGGTGTATTAAAACTTGACTCGCTCAAGCCGGGAAAACAAAACTATCATGCGAGTAAAATAAAAGATGGACAGTTTTCCTTTAGAGATGGAAGTACTGTTGCTATTGATCGTGCAGGGATGATTATCTTGAATAGTAGTAATCCAGATATTCCAAAAATTTACATAACCAGTGTTTTGGAAAGAGCCTTGGGTGCAGCAACAGAAGACGATTTTGCGGGATCTGAATTTTTTATGAAAAATAATCAATTTGATGTTGATTTTAAAAGTAAGGTTTTTGAAAAATTCGAAACAATAAAAGTCATCAGAAAAGTATTATTGATTAGTTTAAAAGACATCAAAGAAATGGTCGAAGCGGCTCCAGGACCTTTGGTGAAAAATATCAGTAAGACTTTAGCATTGGAACTTAAAGATGAGCTCAAAAAAATTAATACTGACATTCACTTACGACCAATTGGTGTTGAACTAAAGAAAATGAGTATTGATATTTTTTATCATAATTACATTAAAAAATTTACGGAACATATTAACGAACTAAATTGAGAGACTTTTTTCTGGTAAAAAATTATTTTCAGTTTTTTACTCCATGAATCTTGTCAGAATGAGTGAATGAAGGAATGAGTGAATATTACATAGCTTAAAGTTTTAAGTTTATTTTTTTACATTTTGGAGGCCATTCACTCATTTATAAATTCACTCATTCGCTCATTTCTTATAGCATTTAAAAGTGTACAATAGTTTATTAACCATCAACAATCATGCAGCTTAAACTTAAACCATATCATCTCAATAAATATCCACTTCGTGCGATCCTTATAAAAGGAGTAAGCATAGAAAATTGGGTGCAATCTATCGAGGGTTTAGGACTTCGATTGGAAATGGTAGAGGTATATCCATTACCTGGACTTGTTGCAAATTCAAACTGGGGATGTTTAGTATTTTTTAAAAATGTAAAAGAGATTAAAGACATCGGGAAGTATGAATTTTGCCAACTGATCGATGATAAACTTTTTATTCCAGAGCAATCACAAATCCTTCCACTTCTTGAGAAAAAAGAATTGGATCGTTTGTTTGGTAGCCAACGCCATTTGTTTCATCCTGAAATAGGAATAGTCGAATTGTCAAAACCAATCGACTGGCTTGAGGTATTGGATGTGCCAACAGAAAGAGCGGTCGAAGTGAGTCGGCCAATGGATTCTATCTACAAACCATCGAAGGTAAAGAGCTTTCAGGTTTTTGCAAAGCCACCGGAAGAAGTGCTCAAAGACCTCGAGGAAAACGTCTTTCCAGATAAAGCAAAAATGGAGGATAAGCCACTCGGGATGATGGAGAAAATGCGTTTGAAATTTTATAATAAGATGTTCGAAGGTGGCAGTGGTTCTGTTGGAACCGGGGCGCTTGGAAATCTTCCGGCAGGAGCATTGGCTGCATTGGGGAAGATGCTTGGTCATTCTGGATCAACAGGTAGTGCTGATTTTATGAACCGCCTGAAAAACGATTTTGAGAATTTAGAAAAGCGGAACCAAAACGAAATTGAAAAGCTTTTGGATATGCTAAAGAATGATCCAAAAGAAGCTTTAAAATATGCGATTCCATTGGATGATACCGGAGCAATCAGAGGCGGTTTGGATGGCCAATTTAATATGTCCAGACGATGGGGAGACTTCTCTTTATTTGGTCGACAGCCTACGGGGAGAGGAGGAGGTGTTGATTTTGGAGAGCATTATTATAAACTTCGTCAGCAATATATTGACACGGCAAAAGAATTGACTAGGGTAGGAGAGTACGAAAAAGCGGCCTTTGTTTATATGCGATTGCTCAAAGATTATTCGCAGGCTGCAAAAACACTGGAAGAAGGGAAATTGTATCAAAAAGCGGCAAGTATTTATTTGAAATTCGTTGAAGATAAAGAGGCAGCAGCAAGATGTTATGAATTAGGAAATTATACCTTGGAGGCGATTGAAGTTTATAAAGAATTGAAAGAGGATGAAAAAGTGGGAGACCTTTTTCTGAAAATAAATGATGTAAAATCGGCACATATTTATTTTGAAAAGGTGGTGGAAATTTCCAAAGAAGCGAACCAATATGTTCGTGCATCAATCATTTATCGAGAGAAAATGTTGAAGCCAAATCGTGCGCAAGAAACCTTACTCGAGGGTTGGCGAAATTCCGAAATTTATGAATGTCTGGATCGCTATTTTGGACATATTTATGAAGATCAGGAACGGCTGCTAGCGATTCGACAGATTTATCGGGACGATATCAATGATAGAACGGTGCCGAAATTTATTCGTTCTTTAAAGAAAGAATATGCCAATGAAACAGAGATAAAATTACCGATTCGAGATATCGCTTATGAGCTCATTTCGAAAAGAATAAAAACTAATCGATCTGCTGCTAGCGATTTGACTGCTTTTAATCAGGCGGATAAAGAATTGGTAAAGGATACGATTTGGTTTCGGAATAATGGGTGAGAAAAGCGGTATTAGGTGTTCGGCATTAGGAGAGCCCGAATACCGAATGCCGTGCTTCTAAGCTTGGTGCTAATTCAATTTTGTGAATTTACTTATAATTCATGTAACCAAATTTTTTTCATCTCAATTCTTCACAATCATCTTAGATTCATTAATCCCTTTCGCCTGGATCTGAACGACATAAATTCCTGTATGAAAATCTTGTATATTAAATCGTCTTAAATAAGGACCTTTTAAATCATTAAATATTTTTTCTTGGATTAAGACTCCTGAAATAGAATAAAATCGAATGATTGTTGAAGTGTTTTCTT
>CAKZTD010000371.1 GCA_937921595.1 uncultured Saprospiraceae bacterium | reverse complement strand
CTTTTCATAGCCTTTGCTATAGGAATACAAAAACGCGAAATCAGGTTCTTAAAGTACTTTTTTGCAGCTCGAAGGATAAAATTTAAACAGGTTCTTAGCCAATTGAATTCATGCTTGACCGTCCTCAAAATATACACGTTTTCATGCTGTATGCAGAAGAAGATGACGATTTAAAAAAGCAATTAGAATCGCATCTCAGTCTCTTGAACCAACAAGGGCATATCGATTTATGGCATGAAGGAAAAATGGGTTATAGTAAAAATCCTGATGCAGCGATTAGCAATCATTTACAAAAATCTCAGTTGATTCTTTTATTGATCAGTGCTAATTTTTTAGTACCTGAAGTTTATGGAAAATACGAGACAGATATAAGAGCAGCATACCACCGACAGGAAAAAGGGGAGACACAAATTATTCCTGTGATTTTACGTCCTTGTCTTTGGCAATTAGATATTTTAGAAAAATTAGAGCCTCTGCCGAAAGGTGGATATCCGGTAAGAAGTAGACATTGGGAAAGCCATGATTTAGCTTTTCAAAATATAGCTTTGGGTATTTTAAATATTGTAGACGAGCTAAAAAAAGGATCTAAACCTGCAATGCCACCACCTTTGCCGAATCATTTAAAATCAGAAAATAAAACGAACACAGATCAGGATGAAATAGGATTGAAATTGATTAACAATTTGATACATCTAATGTATACTTTTGATCCAGAAAGTGGAGCTCAAAAAGTGCTTCCTATAGTACATAAAAGTCTGATTAAGGATAGTCATTTAGAATTGAGTTTTAAAAAGTATAAATTTTGGAAAGCTTATGAGAAAATACATTTATATAAAAATCCAGTAGAGATAAAAAGTAAGAAAAATAGCGGTAGAACAAGTATCGGTGTTTTATTAAATAAAGAAGAAGGAACGGAATGGATTTATACTTTAAAAAAAATTGAAAACCTTGGAGGAATAAACGGACAAATTCGAATCTTTTTTCCGAAAAACGGAACAGCCGCTAAGATAACTTCTATAAGTTTATAACCGCATAACCAAATGAAAAGAATCCTAAACCTTGATCCCCGAGAATACGAACATCCTTTCGATAAAAAAGCACTCGATGCTTTGCAAGGAACGAAAGGTCTTGATACCTTAGTAAAGAAATTTTACGAATACGGCGTTGAGAAAATATTTAATATTCAGCTAACCAGCAGTAATCTACGAGTTACTCAAAGCAGTTTTCCAGATTTATATAATTTATTCGAAGAAGCTCGGCAGGTTTTAAATCTCCCAATAATTCCAACCTTATATTTGATTCGAAGTGATGCTTTACAAGGCTTTACAACAGGTGTTGATAATCCAATTATTGCATTGAGTAGTGCTGCTGTGGATTCTTATACCGATGAAGAATTGTTATTTATTATCGGTCGGGAAATGGGGCATATCAAAAGCCAACACGTCCTTTATTATGAGATTGGAACGATCCTTCCGCTTCTGAGTGAAATCCTCGGAGCGATGACATTAGGTATTGGATCAATCGTCTCAATGGGTTTGCAAATTGCACTTTTACACTGGCAACAAATGTCAGAATATACTGCCGATAGGGCAGGGCTTTTAGCTTGCCAAGATGCTACTGTTGCGACTTCTGCTTTAGCAAAAATTGCAGGATTACCAGATAAATATTTTGACTCTTTTAATCAGGATGATTTCGTCAATCAGGCTAGAGAATTTCAAGGCTATGATGAAGGCAATTACAATAAAGTAATCAAGTATATGAGTTTGATGTTTGGTGAGCAAAACTGGAGTGTCGGTCGAGGAAATGAGCTTTACAAATGGATAGATTCAGGACGATATAAAATGGTGCTTGATCGAAAAACTGATTTTTCAAAACCACCACCACTTAAACCAGCTTTGAAGTTTTGTCCAAAGTGTAGACTGAGGGTTCCGCTTTCTTTGCCTTTTTGCAATAACTGTGGACAGCGGCTTTTGTGATCTTAGATATTTAGCCGCAGAGGAAAAGAGAAAACTCAGCGTATTCTATATTTTGAATCCTCTGAGTCTCCTCTGTTTTCTCTTCGATTATTCTTAATTTAATTATCCTTTCCTTCGAATAGCTGCAGCAATTACCTGCTTAATTCCTTTTACCACATTGACAAAAGCATCATCCATTCCTTCGTCCCATTTCGTGACAGGTGTTGCATTTCTAGGCAGTGCTTGAAGCTTTGCAAAACTGGCTTTATGCCAGTCGCAAGGTTTTAAAATAATCGGTACCACAAAAGCCTCTTTGTTTTCATGCTTCTCCATCGCCTCTTTGATTTCCACATCAAAAATATAAGAAGAAGCCAAAAAACGAGGACTCACCAAGAGTAGAATAATATCTGCTTCTTTCAAATTGTTTTTAATACTATCATCCCATTCAGAACCAACTTCGATATCTTCATCACTCCATATTTCTACTTGTGGATCTCTTTTAACCATTGCTAAATGCACATCAAATTCTTCTTTAAGTTCTGCATCTTTTCGAGCATAAGAAGTAAATACTTTTACTTTTTTAGACATAAATATTTTACTTTTAAATTCTAATAATTTTTTTATTCAAGTGGTCAAACCTTATTTTAATTCATCGGAATCAATCTCTCTTCACTCCTGTTCAATAAATATCAAAAGCCTTTGGAAAGTGCTCATCTAAGACTTCGGTTCTAGCAGACTGCTCACCAACTCTAGTCAATATAGCGCAGTTTTTAGCGTCGGACATCTCATGCAAAGAATGTGCTTCGACATTCTCAATCCCAATTTTTCGAAGATGATCATTAACCAAATGCGCATCATAACGCAGGTAGGTCATAGCTGCTTTTCCATTGATTAAATCTCCATCTAAATTTCCTACTTCCGAGTCGATCTTTTTGGCAGTTGGACTATTCGAAAGATACTGAAGCATCAATTGATTCATAGATCCAGCATCATTCATTAGCATGGAAATAATATCTCCTGCCCAATCCCATAGTTTATGACTTTTAAATACATTTTCATCTTTGCGAAAATCCCAGAATCCTGTACCGATGGAAGTGATCATCAATTTATCTTCTCCGGTTTCCCATTTAAATGGAAAACCTTTTAGAGTAGCTGCCAGGAATAATTGTAAGGATGGATTATTATGCATACTGACACCACCGTCAACAAAAGCACCTTCTTGTCCATCTGGACTGATGGTCATATATTCAGGCTCGAAATAAGTAGGAGCAGCAGTACTTGCCCTTATGGCTTCTCTCAATAAAATGCTTCCGTTATCTGCAAAATATTTTCCACTAGGGTGATTGATTATTGGCCAGGTACTTCCTGTATCAGCACGTTTTGTTACGATACAAATTCCCGTCTTCAGTCTATCATCTCCAATGGTTAGATCACCAAATATTTTTTTCAATTCTTTTTGTAAGGCATCAATTTCAAACTTCGCACTTAACCTTCCTATTAGGCCACGCTTCTTTCCGAAAATGCTTTCTCCTAATTTTAAATATTTATGTTTGATATCGCGGGCATCCATTCCGATGGCTAATGCTCCGGCTATAATTGATCCGGTACTTGTACCTCCAATCAAATCATAATAATCGCAAAGCATCATATCTTTCCGATCATATCTTAGACGAAGAAGATGCTGTATTTTTTCAAGATAACCTATCGTAATTGCTCCACGGATTCCTCCGCCATCAAGTGCAAGGATTCTTTTAGGTCCATTGTTGGGGCTGAATTTTTCTGCTAAGGACATAATATATTTTTTGATTTTAATAATGAGGTTGATTTTAAATTAATATAAGTTCTTATGCTTCATCTTCTTTTTCTTTGTTGTCTTCATCTTCTTTTTGTTGAGTTTCTACCCAGGCTTGATTTTCACTACTCATGATAGATTCCGATCTTCTTACAAAATCTTGAAAGGCATTCTTATTATTAAAATACATACCAGAGTTAGTAAGGAAGATTAATTTTTCTCTTTGTAACATTTCAGCAGTCATTCGGTATTGAAGCCATAGATCCTGGAATTTGTATAGAGAAAGGATCCCTTCAATCGCAGCGATAAGAACACCAATAACTCCAACGATTATCTTTAAATAGGTGGTTTCATCAGTGATGAGTCCAACAAGAAAAGGTATCGTTACCGAAGAGATAATTACAATTACTTTTAGAATTTTATATCTAGTTTGATAGGTTTTGCTTTTTGCACTATACCAATTGATTTGGTCATCAATTCGCTCTGCGAGGTAAGTTTTTTGATCCATGATCGTTGCTTTTGGAGTTTATTATTAGTTTTGTTTTGTTAAAAATAGAAAATTATTTTATCTGGATTGAGAAAACTGGAATAAGTATTTTAAAAAAGTTTAATATAATTAATGAGAAAATTGTTATTCCTGATGTATTAAGCCTCGCTTGTTAGCCTCAGTCTGTTAAAAACACTAAAAATAATATGAAGGGGAAAGTTTTAAATCAACAAGAAATCATGGATCTTTTGATTCCTGAATTGAAATCTACAGGTGTTTTATATAAAAAAACTAAAGAAGTATTGGCTCGAAAAGCAAGCTCTGGAGAGTTTGTAAAAACAATTACTTCGGATGGTTTGGAAACCATTAATACTGCTAAAGAAGGTGATTTTATCATTAAAAATCAGACAGAGGCGGAAGAGATGTATATCATAGGTCATTCTAAATTTAATGAACGTTATGACCTTTTAAGAGAGGCAGAAGACCACTTTTCATTATATAAAGCAAAGGGTAAAGTCATTGCCTTAGAAATGACATCATCCCTTTTGAGTAAATTCAACCTCGATAGTGTGTTTTATTTTATTGCTCCTTGGAGCGAAGAAATGGTGACGAAAAAGGATGATTTTCTTGTTTGCCCTCAAGATTATTCAGAAATTTATAGAATTGCCCGAAAGGAGTTTATCGAAACCTACCAAGTTGATAATTAATACCAAGTCATGGACTACCAAACCTAAATTTTGCTTTCTAGCTTTCTACCCACAAGGCCGTAAATAACGGTTTTCTCCCTTATTAAAACCTGAATTTAATAATTTTTTTGCGTTCTAATTCAAAAGTGAATTTTGTGAAAATTCAATAGAATAGGTATTCCCTATCAAAATTAGAACAATTGCTTTACCCATTTACATTGTTAAGAAAATCCCTTGTTTTCTTACGGTATAATTATTGTTTATCATATATACTGATCTTGAATATAATCAATTTTTTAAAAAGTTGATTTGTATGATATCAACAGTTATAAATGAATAGACTTAACACTTATCAAAATGGCTCCATTGATGAATCATCACCGGGTAAACTGACCGTTGTCAGAAAACCAGTGCTTTCATCTTTCATCTTTAGCTTGAGCATCTTTTCTTTTTTGAGTTTCGGAACCTTTCTTGAGCTTGGTCCTTTATTCGGCTCTTTTTGGTTCAAAACAACCAAAAAGGAGAAGAATATAGATATTGTAGATGAAAATCAAAAACAAGAAAACTTCTTTTGGGCAACCTATAATGAAGCTCCTTTTTCTTCCTATGCTTCAGATTTTGATAGTAAGCATTTCAAGCCAACAAAAAATACAGTTAATTTAAAAATAGACGAATTATTTGTAGCCGCAGGAATATTGCCGGATGCTTCTAGTTCAGGTGTTTTAAATAATTCAAGTAGTGCAATTATTTCTCATACTACAGCAGTCGGTTCTAATCGATTGATGATTGTAGGAGTTTCAGCAATAAATCCTTTAGAGTCAATTACTTCAATGACTTACAATGGGGTTGCATTGACGAATTTGGGAGTATACAGTCATCCTTCACAAACAAGAGTTGAAATTTGGTACCTAATAGCTCCTCCTGTTGGTACTTATAATTTATCTGTTACTAATAGTGTTACAACAAACGCTATAGTTGGTGTGCAAACTTTTACAGATGTAGATCAATCAGTGCCATTTGGAACGCCTGTTTCAGCAACAGGAGCAGGGCCAAACGCATCTGTAGCTGCAAGCTCTGCTACCGGAGAATTGGTTTTTGGAGTAGTTGCGTTTAATAATGGCGATACCGATTTAACTGTGGGTGGAGGGCAAACAGAATACTGGGATGAAACGGTCAATAGCACAATGGCAGGAGCGGGCAGTACGGAGTTAGGAGCTCCAAGTGTGGCAACGAATTTTATTTCTACTAGCGCTGATTGGTCCATTGTAGCAGTATCTATCAAACCTGCTAATGTTCTTGAAATTTGTAATAATAGTAATGACGACAATGGAGATGGCCGAACAGATGAACCTTATCCAGGAGGAGTGCAAGCTAATATGCAACTGTGGTTAAAAGCAGAAACTGGGACGAATACTACGACAGAAGGACAAAATGTAAATGCATGGATTGACCAATCTGTAAATGGTTTTTCAGCGGATGCGGATTCGAATGCTACAGATTATCCTACTTACATATCCAATGCAATTAATTTTAATCCGGGAATCGACTTCGACGGTGATTATACAGATGACTATTCTGATGGATTGCATTTAGGATCAGATTATATTTATTCTACTAATCAAGGATTACATGTCTTTATGGTAGTCGATCCTAACATAGATGCGGAAACGGATAATCATTGTTTTGATTTTGGTTTGGCAGCGAATGGTGGATATGGAATGATCTACTCGAATGATGATTATGGGATGTATACAAACAATAGTACTGGTGGAATTAACACAGAATTAACTCATTCTGAAGGAGATGAACCAGCTTTAATTGAGTTTGAAGTTGACTTCAATGATTTTCAATCTTTTTTTAGAAATGGGGTAGAGCTGGCTGCGATTCCGGTTACCATTAGTCATCTGGATGAGCTTAGAGTGAATGAATTAGATTCCTTTGGTTTAGCTTCTTCTTCCGGACCTGTCACAATAGGACGTAAATCAGCAAGTGTCTATTTGAGTAATAATGGAGGTAGAATATTCGATGGTCAAATATCTGAAGTAATCGTCTACAATGAATTACTTTCTGATCCAGATAAAGAAAAAATAAATTCCTACTTGGCAATCAAATATGGTATTACATTAAATCATAATTACATGTCCTCTTCTGGGACGATAAAAAAAGATATTAGTGATGGTTATGCAAATACCATCGCAGGTATCGGATTAGACAATTGCTCCGGTCTAAATCAAAAACAGTCTAAATCGGCAGAGCCGGAGGCCATTGTAAGTATTGGTTTAGGCAGTATAGCTGCTTCGAATCAAGCGAATGGTTCTAGTTTTAGTGGAGATGGTACTTACCTGACTTGGGGTAATGATGGAACAGCAATAAATGTATCATGGAATAACTCAAATGTAACTATCGGAGGAGGAGACTATAGCCGAATAGATCGGGTGTGGAGTTTTACAGAATACTTTGATGTAACGAATATAGTTTTGCGTATTGATGTTGATAATTCAAATTTTGACCTTCCGGCAATGCCTGTTGCTGCAAACGGAAATTACTATTTATTGGTTGATGACGATGGTGATTTTACTAATGGAGGAACCACTGCTAGTCTAATGTCATTAGTCAGTGGTTCTGAATGGGAAGTTGTAATTGTTGATCCAGCAAATAGTTACTTTTCTTTTGGTGTTAATAATATGCCTATTGCTGAAATATGTAATAATGGAATTGATGATGATGGAGATGGCCTGACAGATTGTGAAGATCCAGATTGCTATTTGGTTGTTAATTCTGGCGATACAGATAATGATAATGACGGTATTGGAGATGCCTGTGATTTAGATGATGATAATGATGGTATTGTTGATACAGAAGAATGTAATGGTACTTTTGCATTAGACGGAGCACAGACGGCTAGCACCTATACTGCAACTCAACTTTCTTCAACTGCGAGTGGGATACAGTACGATATAAATTTGATCAACGGGATTACTTTTAATACAGGAGTAGGCCCGAGTCTAAGTAATTCAAGCAGCGGCCCACCTTCGCCTTATAATGGTTCTCAAACACATCTTTGGATAGAGATCAATACCGATCGGACGATAGAGGATCATGGTACTTTTACGATTACCTTTCCTGATATCGTAGTCAATCCAACCATTAGCTTTGGAGACTTTAGTTCAAGTACTGTATCACCAGATTGGAGTTTGAGTTTGATTAATCAGACTCCTGATGTAAGCATGAATGTAATTTGGACAGATGGGAATTTTGAAATATCAGGAGATACGATTCGAGCTACAGAAAATTCTTCGACAAATGGAACAGGGCTTGTAGAATTTACTGGAATTGTTAGTCAACTTCAATTTAAGATTGGCCATTATTCAGAATCTAATCTGGATGGACCAGTTCGTTTTGTTACTAATGTTGGATATACATTATGTGAAGATATTGATATGGACGGAGTACCTAGTATGTATGACCTGGATTCTGATAATGATGGTATTTATGATGTAATAGAAGCAGGTCATGGACAAAGCTATGTACTGGGAAAACTCTCTGGTCCTGTTGGAACAAATGGATTAATAGATGTTATTGAAACAACTACAGATAGTGACACTATCAATTATTCAATAGAAGATAGTGAAACGACACCTGATGGAATCTATGATGCTTATGAATTGGATTCTGATGGAGATACTTGTTTTGATACCTTTGAAGAAAATGTCTCTGATATAGATACAGATGGAATTGCTGGTAATGGTTCTGCGACAGTCGACCCTTTAAATGGTTTAGTTAATGGGATTACCTATGCTACGCCTACAAATAACACTTGGCAAAATTCTTTAGCCATTACTTGTTTGACTGAAGATTGTACAGATGGAGTCGATAATGATGGAGATGGATTAATCGATTGCAATGATCCAGATTGTGTTGATTGTACTAGTGTTTGTCTAGATACAGATGGAGATGGAATAGGAGATTTTTGTGATTTGGATGATGACAATGATGGTATTCCTGATTTGGTAGAATCTCGATGTGATGAAAATCTTATCGCATTAGGAACTTGGGATCATAATACTATTCCTGCAATTGCTGCGACTATTTGGAACCCTACGATTATCGCCTCTGCTGCAGATGAAATATATGGATCGGGGCTTTCAGTGTCTATAGTAAGTACTACACTTGAAATTGAAAATATTAATCAACCAACACTTGATGCTGCGATTATTGATAACGATTATATTGAGTATGCTTTCACAACTCAGCCAGGAATCAACACACTTTATGCTTTAAATTTTCTCTTTACTAAAAATGATTTTGCAATCGCTGATAATTTCGGTTATCAAATTGCCGTAGCTTATTCCAGTGATAATTTTACAAGCAGTGATTTTATTTTAAATAGTTATGATGTCACTACTTTTGTTGATGGGACTCAGCAAGATATTCGATTTAAACCAGATCGTAAATTTGCTTTCTTTGAAGCCAATCAAACCTATACTTTTAGAATTTACTTTTTTAATAAAACTACTTCTGGGATTGCTCGATTTGATGACTTTGGAATCGAAAGTGGACAATGTCAATGGAGCTTAGATTTTGATGGCGATGGGGTTGCAAATCATCTTGATTTGGATTCTGATAATGACGGAATTTATGATGCGTACGAGGCTGGACATACTTCAACTATCGGTACTGATGGAAGAATTTCTGGTGCTGTCACAGGGTCAGGAACCAATGGTTTATTTGATCTAATTGAAACAAATACAGATAGTGACACGATCAATTATTCAATAGAAGATAGTGAAGCGTCAGCTGATGGAATCTATGATGCTTATGAATTAGATGCTGATGGGGATCTCTGTTTTGATGCAAAAGAAGAAAATATATCAGACACTAATAATGATGGAATTGCAGGTGGTGGAACCATTACCTTTGATGGAGATGGATTAGTAAATGAGATCACTTACTCAAGCCCTGCAAATAATTTCTGGCAGGATGAAAGTTTACTTGCATGCTTAAGTCTCTCCGGAACTATTTTCGAAGACATAAATTATGGTGGTGGCATAGGTAGAAACTATGGATCAGCGAATACTTCTGCCCAGTCTTCTGGATGGGCAACAAATGATATCGCAATAGAAAATGTAATCGTTGAGCTCTATGATAATACAGGAGCTTTTGTTGATTCTACCTTGACCAATAATTTGGGACAATATGTTTTTACAGATGTTGGCTCTGGGATTTATTCAGTCAGAGTGGTAAGTAGTACCGTTGGATCAAACCGACCGAGTAATGCTACTGCTCAACCGATCATTCCTGTTCAAACATTTAGAACGGATGGAACTACTGAAATGCTCAATGAAGTTGGAGGATCAAATCCTACTTTAATTGATACACTTTTTAATACGGCAAATAATAACCTTTCGACCTTAACCAGTAGTACTGCAACGACTCAGTCTCTTACTCCGGTAACACTCACAAATGCAAATGTTTCGGGTATTGATTTCGGGTATAATTTTGATGTAATTGTCAATACGAATGATTCGGGACAAGGCTCTTTACGACAATTTATTTTAAATAGTAATGAACTGGGAAATACGAACTTAAATCAAGAAAATGCTCCTTCTGGAGGTGTTATATTTACAAAAGATGCAGAATGGGAGACTTCATTATTTATGATTTCAAATGCAGGAACTCAGGTTATTACTCCTGTTTCAGTACTTCCAAATATTACAGATAAAAAAACACATATCACTGGATATACTCAAACGGGAGCTGTCCAAGGAACAAATTCAAGTAGAACAATTAATGTTGAACTATTTGGTAATTCTGCAGTATATGACGGACTACAGATATTTACGGATAGTATTCAAGTTTCAGGATTTGCTATACACTCATTTAATAATGGAATCTATAGTAATCAATCAGGAGCAGTATTCTCTTGGGTTTGGGGGAATTACCTTGGGACCGAAGCAGATGGAACGACTCCTTCTCTTAACACTAATGCAGGAGTTAATTATTATCAAATAGACGATTCATTTATAGGTACCAATGGCGATAATGTTAACGATGCCAATGAAGGAAATGTCATTTCAAATAATGACTTCGATGGAGTCATTATGCGATTTACTTCTAATGTTTTGGTTGCAGGAAACTACATAGGAACAGATAAAACGGGGATGCTTGATCAGGGGAATAGATTCAAAGGTATCTCTATTAGAGATGCAACTGGTACAAATTATATTGGATTTAAAGATGATGTAACGAATACAACTGCAGCTGATTTTAGAAACGTTTTATCTGGAAACGGTAATGATGGAATTCGAATTTCAAGCTCAAGTGATCAAATTATTTCAGGAAACTATATAGGTACTGATGCTTCTGGATTAAATCCTATTGTGAATGCTAACTATGGAATTCAAATTGAAGGAACAAGTAGCAACCTTATTATAGGGACCAACTCAAATGGAGACGATGATGTTTCTGAGCGTAATATTATTTCAGGAAATGGAGCTGGGTTACGCTTCTTAGGAAGTAGCATCGGAGCTGGAAATATAATTTCAGGAAACTTTATCGGTACAGATTTTACTGGAAATGCGCCATTGCCTAACCAAACTAATGGGTTAGATATAACTGGAGCGCAAACAGGATTAATCATCGGTACGAATGGAGATAATGTAAACGATGCAATCGAAGGGAATATCATTTCTGGAAATAATAATGATGGTATTCGCATAGATATTAATAATGCTCTAATCGCTGGAAATAATATAGGGCTAGGGTATGATGGTACAACAGACCTTGGAAATGGTCAAAGAGGAGTATTGATTGCCTTAACAGGCTCCAATAATATAATTGGATATTCTAGTTCAATGGCAAATTCAAATGAACTTGTTGTAGGGAATAAAATAATGTACAACGACGACTCTGGAGTAGTCGTTTCTGGGACAGGAACTCAAAACAGGATAAGTCGAAATCTAATAGCC
>CAKZTD010000370.1 GCA_937921595.1 uncultured Saprospiraceae bacterium | reverse complement strand
TTCATCAATATTATTGGCTGCTGTCCTGCTACCGAATAAGAAAAAACGATCAATAGGAATAAGAAAAGGAGTTTAGATTTCATAGGTCAAATGACTAAAGTGGAATTAGATTACTTTTCAAAAAAGATATCTTCTTGTTCTATTAAAATGACAAAATTAATAACCTTCGTATTAATCGTTCCATCCTCATGACTCATCGCATAGTTGATCGTTCCTAAGATAGGTTTACTGATGTCGAAGACTTCAATAACCTGGTTAAAAGAAGCTTCCTTTTTAAAAGAACGTAAATCAGTATTGTAAAAATTATCATAAATGATTTCGAAATTTTCAGATTCCATACTCTTACCTTCTAAAATAAAATGATCTTCTAGTTCGAGATTGATGTGTACACCCATTGCACCTTTGAATGGTTTGTTGTATTGAGAGTAAAGTTTCCATCCTTCAGTAATAGTTGCGTCCCAAAGAATCTGATATTTATAATTTGAAGTATTTTTAAAAACTGCCTTCCATAGAACAGGACCCTTCGCTTCATTTTTGCTATTCTCTTTTATGGTCTCAACTCGAAAAGCTATTTTTTGATTTTTGCTAATTAGTTCTTTATCATCTTTAGAAATTTTCGATGATCCTTCACGCTTAGGAGAAGGCTGACTTTGCAAAGTTTCCTCATTATAGTTCCTTCTTTTTGCCAGGTTATCTGTTTGTATCTTTTCTAAAGATTGAACAGAATTTAAAGCCAATATCTTAGCTTTTCTTTCATGCTTCATCTTGACCAACTGGGTATGGTTCTCGCGAGTAATTGGAATGATTGGGGAAAGATCATCTAAAAGAATATTTCCATTGTAAGGAGCCAATACGGGGGTAACATAATAACACTCAATCGTTAGAAACTGATGCGATTTTGAAGGTTTAAAAGTAAACTCGAAATACTCCCATTCGGTATTTGAAATGGCTTTCGTTTCTCCAAGTAATTCAGATTTTTTACAGTATTTATCACCTCCCCATATTCGAACTTTGATTGGTTTGTCATATTTAGCAGGCTTTCCTGTTCTTCTACTATCACTCTTGAGTTTATCGGATTTTGCTAGAGCAAGCGAGAAAAAGTATTCTTGATTGACAACAAAATTCGAATGTAGTTTACTAGAAATGGCTTCCCATGTATCGTTATCTCTGGCTACCATTCCTAGGTGATGAGAACCATCGATGGCTTTTAAGGTGACTCCAAAATTTCCAGGCTGAGCATCGGGCGTATTCAGATCTGCTTGACCGCAAGCATACCAATCTCTTGGTGATTTGCAACAGATTGGTTTGTTTACACGAACATCCATTGAAGGGTTTTCAAAAGAAGGGTTCTTTAATTCAATCACAACTTGAGAAAAAACAGGAAGGGTGCATACGAGCAGTAGGAGCAAAGTAAGTTTAGTTTTCATCTGCTCAAAATACAAAAAATAAAATATTTAGAGCATGTTGGGGATTTGTTTTTTCGCTTCAAAAACAAATTTCCAATATGTTCTCAGATAAACTAGATTGGTTAAAGTTAGTTTAAAAAACGGTATTCGGTATTTGGAAGTTCCAACATCCGAATACCGAATATCCTTGTATTTATATAATAGCCTTAAGCAAATCTCTTCTGTATTTACCAGCCTTTTTTATTCCTATTTCCACTTATCACTCTACGACATTTCTTCGCCGTATTTCCAAAGACAAGGTTAAGACTCAAACCCATTTGAAAGGAATGATAAGAAGCATTATAAGACGCAGAAGTATTTAAAACCTCAGGACGATCAACGTAATTAAATTGATAGCCAATTTCCCAATGTAGTAAGGTGTGAATTGGAGAAGATATACCGATACCTCCATTATATCCTAAGGTGCGATCATAGTCGACGCTGGCACTCAATGCATCTCCTGGAATAGCATAAATATTTTGGCTTGCTTCATAATAACCAGCACCAGCTTTGAGGACTAAGCCAAATCGATAGGCTGGGAGAGAGGAGAAATTTCCACGTAAAAATAAACCCTTATAGGTCTCATCAAATTCCTCTTTTATCAATTCCGTAGCGAAAGCTGGATGCGTAATGTTTTGCCGGTACTCGACTCCTATCTGTACATGTTCGTGACCACCAGCAAGCCGGATGCCGATAGGAACATGCCATTGAGTTTCGTCATATTGCTTAGGCTCATAAGCAGTTGCATTCACACCCGAATATATTTCAAGCATCAATTGTTGAGCATTCAAAAAAGAAATAGTAAATAAGAAAACGAATAGTAGTTGGGCCTTTTTCATTTTAAATAAGATTTTATTAAAAATAAAAAGGCGGGAAGTAAATTTCATCTCGACCAATACTGTAAATATAGAAAATATTTTTAAAGGATTATAATACCAACAAATAATAATATCCTTAATCACCCTTCATTCTTTGACAAACTTAGAATGACAAATTCTTGACCTCTCAGAAGACCGTAAGCCCCTTCTGTCAATTCGAGCGAAGCCGAGATTTACTCTCTCTCCAAAAATCTTACAAATTTTTTGCCTATAGAAAAATCATCAGCAATTAGATGAATAAAGTAAGTCCCTTCGTCAAGTTGATCTAAATTTAATTTTATAAAATTATCACCAGTAGAAATGAATTGATTTGCATCAGTAATAACAAGTCGACCAATTGCATCATAAACTTTGATTTGTAAAGATTGAAGTCTAGGGCTAGTCACTTTTAAATTGATTTCATTTAAAGCAGGATTAGGAAAAAGATCAAGCATAGGTTCTTCAACGTCATGATTGAAAATAGCTGTATATTTTTCTCCATTTCTAGGGTTTACAGTGATTGTCGGGGAACTTGAAATAACTGTATTCGAATAGTTAGATTCCCAATGGCTAAAGCTTAAACCTAGCTCAGGTTTTACCGTTATTTGAATAGGAACCTCATTGAAATAAAATCCATCCCAAGGTAATTGTTCCTTGGTCAGTTCAATAGTATTGATTTGAATATCTCCGGCGTTTTCAGGAAAAGTGTTGATCGTAATTTGATCTTGAGAAAGAAGGTTAAAATATTCTCCAATATATTGTCTGGCATACATTGGTCTTTCCGTTGCAAATTTATTCAACTTCGGAATTTCATTATTATACCAATTGTCATAACCTTTTCTCCACATAGGAAGATGGCGTTTCATATCATGATCAATCTCATCTCTTGCTCGATAAACTTCAGCATTGAATCTTTCTTCTCGAAAAGAAGAATTGGTCAAGTCAGCATAGCGATTGATGAAAAAATGGCGGAAGTTTGTATTCTCTAAGAAAGATTTAAAAATGACAATCATACGAACATCATCTCTGTTCATTTTAAGACCAAAAGAATTTATAGAAGCTTTAGTATAGCCTTGCAATGCGAGTGCCACATCAAGATCGAAAAGTATGTATCGCCATTTTGCTCCATCCTTTTTTTCTCGCCAATATTTAATATTATTATTGGGCCAATCTGTGTTGTTGACAAAAGTTTGTGCAATAACATAATCGCTAAGGCTTTCTAGATTAAAATAACTAGCTGCAATTTCAAAATTGCCTTCATTAGATAAGTCATTATTGATTACAAAATCTTCATGCGCATCAAATATTGTAAAATCACCATTTACAATAAAAGAATCTTCTTCTAATAAGTCAATATTGTCAGGGTCGATATTATTGTTGTATTGTAAATTGTATCTATCGACTTTTTCTCTCAAGTGCATGACACCATAGTAAGTACCATTTAGATAAACAACAATCGGTTGTTCTGAAACGCCATCGAAATGAAGTTCTTCATCAATAAAAAAGCGAGCAAGAAACTCATCTCGCATATGACAAATGTTATAATCGCCACTTGCATTTCGAAGGACTAATCGTTCAAATTTTGTATTGGTTCTATTGTTGAAAAAAGGAAAATCCATCAAAGTTGTACCATAAGAACCTTTCGCCATCAAGCGGAGCGGTTTCATTGGTTTGGTTCGGGCAGCAGATCCTCCATGTACTTTAGCTGCCAAAGGATATTCTACGGCCAAGGTTTCATCAATAAAATATTCCATGTGAACAGGAATGATTCTATCTGACCAAAAGTTTGCACCAAAATATGGATGGATGGTATCCGCGTTTGGCCCTTTTACAAAAATGCCATCTTCATAAGCCCAAAGATTATCGGGAGTAGTAGAAATAGCAAGTACTGGGATTCTGTGATCTTCATTTACGAAAAAAGTTCTAGTACTAGGTTTTGACAATAAAAAATCAGGAGTTACACTAGCCGCTCTGATACAAGTCGAGGTGTCAACTGAAAAGGGGCCATTATATAAAATGGAGTTTTCATCAGGAACGGATCCATCGATGGTATAATAAACCTGGCAATTTGGTTGATCACAATTGATGGCAATTTCTATTGGATCTAAATCGAAAAATTGTTCATTTTGAAAATTAGGAGGATTTGCAAAATTGAAAGAAGGACTACCTATGTTCGTTACTTTTGGTGTTGGATCAAAAAAGAACTCTAGATCTTCAGAACCATCAGGTTGTCGACCATAAGATTGATCAACTTCCAAAGCTGGAACAATTAATTGGTCAATTATAGTTCCTTGAGAATTAGAAAAAATAATCGTTTCTCCGTTTTTAGAAATTTTAAAATTAGTATGAGCTTCTGTTCCCAGAAAGTCTTTACCAGAAGCAAAAACAAGAATGAAATCAAAAGCAGGGATTTCAACATTTGGAAAAGACCATTGATCTAAGTCTTCCTCATCATCACTTAAAAAATAGCCTTGTAGATTAATTGGAACATTGGAGTTGTTGAAAATTTCTATCCAGTCTTCATAATCGCCTTCTTCATCGGCGATAATATTTTCATTATCAGAACATACTTCGTTGATAGAAACCTGAGCATAACTGTTGACAAAGAGAAAACTGGAAATTATTAAAATGATTAGTCGCACGGTTGTATTTTTATGAATCCCAATTTATTCGATTTTTGTTTAATATACAATTAAATAGAAAAGGGGTGTCATTTGTTTTGCAAAGGAATATTAAAAAGGTAGAAGAACTTATGCTCTTTCCTGATCGATGTCTGATTTTCAACGTCTTACTGGAACAAATTATTTTAAGAGTCAATAGAGTGGATGAGTAAATAAAAATTTGTTTTATTCTTTATTTCCACTTATCAGCATTAAATAAGTAAAGACTTGGAGAATTACTATTTTCATCTTCACTAGACAATAAGAAGGTTCCATCTCCCTTAGAAGCAATGCCTTCTACTTGAGTCTCGATGGGCAAATTGACTCTTTTAGATTTTCCATCAAAGAAATTACTAGCTGTAAAATCATAGAAGATCCAAACAAATGATTCATAGATGTCTCCTGTTTTATTATATCCGAGGAGGCAAAGTGTGTTGGAGTTTTGATCGAGATCAGCTCCCGTAATGAGCCCATCAGTATTAAATTCATCTATCATCTGAGCGATGTGAACGGCTGGATTTTTAGGAATTTGATAAAGTTTGGTTTTTTTATCAACATGATTTTTTGAAAAGATATAAATGTGATCGCCTTGGGTGATCATTGCTTCACAATCAAAATTATGTTCGTTGGCTGAGTTGTCAAAATTACTTTGGTCAGAAAAAATAAATCGTATGGCTTCAGTATCTGTATCTTCTGGGAGAATAGATTTAGGAGCTTTATAAATAACAAGATCTTGTCTTTCTCCACTATTGTTTCCAAAATCACCAACATAAAAATGAGTGTCGTCTTGAGCAATGTCTTCCCAGTCAACATTCAAGGCATTGGTGAGATTTACTTTCTCGTCAATATCAGGTGCGTTCTCAGGGATGCTATAAATCTTAGCATCATCACCGCTATCATTATGGGTCCATAAAACACCGTCGATCAGGAGTAATCCTGAACTTTCTTTTAGATCATTGTCAAGGTTGGTTAAGGTGATTAAGTCGTCCTCCATTTCGTAATTGGAAGCATCGTCATCTTTGTTTTTACAAGCTGACAGAATAAGAAGAGGAATGAATAAGAATGTTATTTTGTTCATAGCACTTTTGTGTTTGTTATAGTTCTTTGATTTGTATTATTTAATAGAGGGAAACATTATCAATGTGTTTGATCCATTATTTAACACAACTCAATTACAAAAATACGAATAATTTAAATAAGAATCAGAGGTGGGGAGGAGAAGTCTTGAAAAAGAAAAAACCTGCCTTTTTACAAAAGCAGGTTTTTATTTTTTACAATAAATTTTTTAAAACAAATCATTAAGCAACAACTGTTGTTTTAATCTTTTTGGGCCTTCCTCTTCCTTTCTTTAAAGTAGAACCTTGAGACAAGGATGCTGAAGATTTTACTTTTGCTGGCCTGCCCCTTCTTTTCTTTGGTGCATCTGTAGCAGCAGAGGCTGTTTTAGGTTTAGCCGGTCTTCCTCGTCTCTTTTTAGGAGCGTCTGTCCGGCTTGATTTTACAACACGGATAGCTTTCTCTTCCGGTGTTGAAATACTTTTTAAGTCATCGATTGCAGACTTTACGAAACTCATCTGCATCTTCAACTTACGAAGTTGAGATTGATAATCTAGTACTAAATCTTCAACTTCTTTTTTTGATAGTCTATCTCTCATTGTTCAAAAAAAGTTTAGTGAAAAAATGTGTAACGGAAAAATATGTATATATAACAAAATCATAATTAATCTGAATAACTCAGAAAATTAAAATTGAATTATCTTTTTGTATTAAATAGTTTGCGGGAAAATTAGCAGATTTAAATAAATAATAAATCGTAGTTATTTATGAAAAATGAGCTAATCGTTTTTATGCGAGCTTGGAGACGGATAAAAGTAATTTAATTTTTCTTTTTTTTTAATTAATTATCGAAAAAAAAGAGAATTTAAAAATTAAACGCCAATAAATAGAGCGGAAAGTATAGATTTGTTATTAAACAAGCTATTTACTACTGGTTTGTAGTAAATTAATTGAGCGGATAACTTAATAAAAGCAAAAAATAAACCAATAAATAATTAATGAAATTAAGTGAGGGTTTTGAGTGTAGATAAACAACTAAAAAGTATAATATTTTTATTGGCTAATACTTCGGTATTAAATTGGATTAATTTAATTCTGTAATTATTTTATTCTTTTTATCTAGAAGCATCTCGAAATTCTCTTCGACTTGTTTTAATTCATGTTGAAGGGATTTTAAAATTCTCACTACTTTATCTTTAATTTGATGAATGGTATAAATAGAATTTTGGATTTTAAATAAAATAATCCAATCAGAAATGAGGTTGTCAAATAAGGAATCTATAAAGTGACGGAAAGTTTTTACGCTAGACTGGATGTATATGTTTTTATCATCATATATATCCATTAATTCGTCTTCAAATTCTTCCAGTAATTGTTTTACAATATAAGAGTTTTCTTTTGCCTTATTGATGTAAGTCATCTTTCTGATATGCACATCAGGAGAGTCTAGCGTGTATTGGCCCCATTGAACTACTTTGTCCAGATTGGAAATAATTTTTTTAAATATCTTGTCTATTTTTAAACCAATAATTATTGCTTCATGCAGCTCTCTTTTATAAGCAACCGTAGTGTCTATTTCTGTATTAATGTCATTGATTAATTGTTTGGCTAATTTATCTTCAATTGAAAGACTCTTTTCTCGGAGGCGAATTAAATTGTGTAATTCACTTTTGGTTTCGGGGTAGTTTTCTAGTTTTTTAATAAGAATTCCTTTTTCAAATTCAAGAAGCTCAATCGATTTTTTACATTCATTATAATTAAGTGCAACTTGTAAGTATTCCTGTCTTTCTTGCTCTAGTTGGGCTTCCTTGTCGCCAAGGATTTTTTCGAATAAAGCCCTCACTGATAACTTTTCTAATTGTTCAATATCATTGTATTCTTTTTCAAGAATGGTGCTTAGTTTTTCTAGCTTTGCATAATTTTTTTTAATTCTCTTTTCTAATTTTTCTAAATGATTCTTGGCAAGTTCCAAACTTTTAAATTCTTCAATCTTACGGTGTAGTTTATCTTGTATTGACATTTTTAATTAAACTTTTGCGCTACAATTTTTGAAATTTATTATTTGTTTGCTTCTTTCTGATGAAGTTTTGATTTTCAAAGACTTACACTATGTTCCTTGTCAAGTCTAATGAGTGAATAAGCGGACGAGTGAATATTAGTCCTGCTCTAAATTCTAAACTTTTTTCTTTTACATTTTGGAGGGACATTCACTCATTCATAAATTGGCTCATTCATTCATTCATTCATTTTTAAATTCGCATTCAAAAGTGTACAAGAATTTCGTGGTTTCTTTTAATTTTCAATAGCTCCATAAATAATAGCATACATTCGGTCCCAAAAATCATTTCTATAAAATGGAAGCATTTGAGTCATTCCAACAAAGGTTAGTTTTTCTTCTGGATCAATAAAGAACTTGGTATTAAAATAACCTCCCCATTCATAGGTGCCTGGAGATTTTGGACCATGTCCGGCTGCGTCATCGGTCCGTAAAGCAAAGCCAAGACCATATGTAAATCCAGGGGTGTTACTAAAACCTTTACCTGCTTTGTTTAAGAGGATCATTTGATCAGAAGTCATGGTCTCAATCGAATTCCGACTTAAAATCCGTTGTTTATTATAACTCCCGTTATTGACAAGTGCCTGTATGAAAATTGCATAATCTAATGCCGTTGAAGATAATCCACCACCACCAGCAAAATGATTTCTACCTTCTGCATTTGGATAATTAAAACCTAAGGCTGCTGCATCTTTTCCAGCCATAATGATCCCACCTTTTTTGTCCATAGTATATAATGGCACCAATCGATCATGCTTTTCTTTGGGCAGATAAAAATGTGTATCCTTCATTCCAAGAGGATTAAATATATTCTTTTGAAAATAATCTTTTAAAGACATACCAGAGGCAGCCTGAATAATTCCTCCGAGTACATCCATATTTAATCCATAGGTATATTGCTCACCTGGTTCAAATGCTAGAGGCACTGCGGCTAATCTGGTTAAAAAATCATCTGTAGTCCATCTATCATGAGATAATCCAACACCTGTCATGTCGTGTTTTTTATACATTACATTGAGTTTTCCTTGTGCGAAATCTCCATAGATAATACCCGAAGTATGTGTAAGAAGATGACGAATAGAAATCGCTCTTTTTGCAGGTCGTGTCGTAAAAGTAGAATCAGTCGGATTAAATTGATCCAAGACCGTCATGTTTTTATACGCTGGCAAATAATAATGAATCGGGTCATCGAGGCCTAATTTGCCTTGTTCGTACAATTGCATAATGCTTACCGTTGTGATGGCTTTTGTCATGGATGCTATTCTGAAAATATCATCTTTTTGATAAGGAGCCCCTCCTATAGATTTGTTTCCAAAAGCTTTGAAATAAACAATTTTTTCATCCTTAGTGATTAAAAAAACTCCTCCAGGAACAGCATTTTGATCTATATAACCTTCGATAAAATCATCAAGTCGATCTAGGTTCTTTTCCAACATATCAACACTATTGGGAGCAACTTCCATTAAGTGTTGAGCAAAAGTAAATTGAGCAGAGATAAATAGAGCAAAGAAAATAAATATCGTTTTTTTCATGGTTTGAATTTTAAAATCTAAACAGTGTTTAATGTAAGTAAAGAATTACTAGAATTTTAAATTTGTTCTTTGTCTTGTTTCAAAATCGCACTTGCCAATCGTCTGGCTTCAAGTGGAGGATTTTCAAACCAATTTGCAGACCAAACTGAAATAGTTGAAATACCTTGAGCATTTAATTTTTTTATAAAAGACCTATTCCAAAGGTGCGAACGGATACTTTGAGGATCGAGAGCGCCATCACTGAGGATAGCAATATTTTTTCCCTTTTCATGCAGCGGAAGAATCAATAAAGGTAGTTGTACACCCAAAATATTTGAACCTTGAAGGATTCTATTTTTTCCAATAAAAGGAATCAACTCGTTAGCTATCTCTTTAGATAATTGTTTGGGTTGTTCTTCTTGATCAATTTCAAAAGATTCTAAAATGGCTTTTTGCTTGATTAGATCATTGTTTGCTAGTGCACTAGAATACCGAATCCAGGAAGCTAAAATTCGAGTGCTCTTTTTAGTTTTATAGGATAAATAATTGTCTAGATCGTTTTCCGAAATAGAATGATAAATATGTAAAGAGGAGGTTTTAGTACTTGTCAATCTTTCGAGCGTTTCGAAACCGGATTTACTATTTAAAAAAGAGAGCAATTCGTTTGAGGTATGCGTAAAACTATGGATACCTAATGAGAAAAATAGATGATCTACTGAATTAGGATAATCTTCCATTAAGTGGAATACACCTAGGCTTTTTGAAATAATAGTATTGAGAATAGGAGCTTCAGAACTACCATTGTTTGATCGTTGAATTAATTGTCGAGTGATAAAATCTCGTTGCTCAATGGTCGAGCAAATAATATTAATTCGAATGTTTTTTGATTCAGATTCAGAATACAATTTTATAAGATCTTCAATAATTCTTTCTGCTTCACGAGTATTTATATTTTGTCGAAATTGGCCTCCAATATTATTAACCTGGAAGGATTCTTTTTCCTGAAACATAGGGCTAATCATATTTTTTTGCCCTTGGTAGATCATTCGATTTGAAAACTTAAAACTAGCCGGAAGGATTTTTTTGTGAATATTATTTAAAGAATGATTTGAAATATTTAAAATCTGATCCTTGTTTAAAGCAGATGTGAAAGCTAAGGTATGTTTTGCGATACTAAGCGTTGAAAGATCCTGGCTTTGATGATCTTGATTATTGTTGAAAATGATTCCAAGTTCAAAATCAAAATCCTGATGATTGAATAATAAAGCAGCAACCGGATGTGTCATAACAATAACCGGGAACTGACTAGAAAGCAATTCAAATTGTGTTTGAAATAATTCTAAAAAAGATAATTTAGAAAGTTCTTTAACTGTTTTTCTTTTGACCGATTGTTGTTTCCAAGCCTGCCGAATTTGCTTAGGTAATAAAGCTTGGAGTTTTTGGACGTTGTTTTCAAAATGCTCCAATGCTGTTTCATCCTTTGGCATTTTAAAATGAAAATCCATTTTTAATCGCTGGTAAAAATACCAACTTTGGAAAGCTATCTTCCAATCTTTGGGATTTACTTTAATAATTGCCGTTAATAATTTTCTATGGATTTCAGGTAACAATAACCAATGGCGTTGCCATTCGTAAAACACCTCAAAATCTGCTAAATAATTTTGAGTATTTTGTAGCTGATCAATAATTTCTTGAATAAAAAGTTGGCGCATTGGAATGGTCAACATTTTATTTTCTTTAGGAATATGGTATAGACCAGAAGCATTAAGTTCTTCAATATTTATATCTAAAGTATATTCCAATTCATTGATCTGTTCTCCATAATCAAGGCTGGAATGAATGGATTTAGTATTTAGTCTTTGTAGTTCTTCCTGTAGCTGATCTGGTAGATTATTATTCCATTCTTTCAATTGATCTTCCAGTTCATTGAGGTGTGCACTGACTTTTGAAATAGGTTTAGAGTCGACGCTTTCCATGATTTCAAAATGTCCCGATTTCTCTTCACCCAAAAATAAACGCAAATCTTTAAACTGCTCATTGATGTGATTACGAGCCAGTAATATGTTTTTATGCTTACCAGAAAAGACACCGTAAACCTTTAGCCTTCCTGTTTGGATAAGACCACTTTCTTCGAATTCATTGCCATAAAGTACCCGGTTATCTTCGATGTGGTCTTTCAGGTTTTCGATTTTTAGTAAAGCCTCCTGATAAAATAATCTTCGGATATTGCTCAGGTCTTTTGAATAATCCTGTTGCTTTAAAATATATCGATGATGAAGCTCATCAAATTTATTATGAAAATATTTTATTCGTTCAGAAATAAATTCCTTTACCTCTAGCTTTGTTTTTTCAAGAAACAAATCAGGGTGTAAATTATGGAGCGGATGTTTGAGTGTTTTAATATTATTGTAAAGTGGTTTGCTAATATTAACCGCTTCTTTTAGAGATAAATATTCTGTTGGATGAAAAGTGAAATCCTTAGCATTTAATTGATTGTCAAGAAGGTCTTGTCGTTCTTGTCGATTATATTTTAAATAACTTCCTACAATTTGGGGCCAAGTAGTTTTATCAAAAACAGCCTGATCTAAAATATTAAAGGAGATGTCCAGTCGATCTTTATTTCGATTGCAAAGATTGATTAGGTAATTGAAATATGTTTCATCGAAGTCTTCTTTTGGAACAATACTTTTGTTACTAAGTGCTTGGACGATTTTACTTAGATCCTGTTCAGGATTTGTAATGTCCAAAACCAAGTGATCCAGTTCATTTGCGGAAAACTCATTTCTTATTTTTTTAATTCTTTCGGTACTGTCTGCAATGACAAGGCTTCTTAGACCATTCGAAATGGCATTGATTAAAGTATAATGCGTCAAATGTGATTTGCCTGTTCCAGCCTCAGAAATAACTTTAGTTATTGGTTGTTGAAATACCTTACTGAAAATTTTCTCTTGCGAAGGATCAAGAATGGAGGTGCTAAATGGATGATGATTAGCTCCTGCTTTGATCTTCTTTTGAGATTTTGATTTTGGAATGACTAGTGATTCAGTGAAATTACTGATGACTCCAGCACAAAGAATATTGCCCTCTGCCTTTTCAGAAATGCTTTTAATATTTTCTAAAAATAAATCCTCTTTCTTCCCTAAAGCACTCGAAAGCTCGTAACAGATTTTAGAAAGAGAAATATTATTTAAATTTTTATTGCTGAGAAAGGAATGAGATAATTTTAAAAGATCAATCTTGTAATTGTCTTTGATATATCGATACAATGCATTGTTTAGCCGAATGGTGTCATTGCTTTTATGGCTAATCTTCCAGGATGTTTTATTAGGGTCTTGATTACTAATCTGAATATTCCAAATAAAGAGCGGAGCAAGACAGGTCTTCTTTGTTTTTTTATTATTCAGCTTAATAATAGGGAAACCTAATCCTAATCCATGAAAGCCATTATTGGCGATTGTATTTTTATGATCTATAGATAGTTGAAATAGTTTCCGATCAGACTCGCTAGATGTATCAATGGTAAGTTCTAAGCCATTTTTCTTGAGAAGACTCTCGATGATCGACCTACCTGTAGTACTGCCATTACGGTCAAGTTCGCATAGGTCAATATGAGTGTACGCACGTAAGTGGGTATCATGAGAATTTTCACTAAACCATTGGATAAGTTTGGGTTGGTGACCTGTCATGAAAATCTTAGTTTTTTGGTTTTGACATTTCGGGTGTAGAATCTAAATGGATAGATTCTCAAATCTCATCCGTGCGTTTCCAAATATAGCAATTCGTTTTGAATGTTCAGATTTTTATCTAAATTACATGGCGTTTTTTTTTAATTTTAATAAAAAATACAAACAATGAAATTATTAGCCTACGGATTACTACTTGTTTTTGCAATGAGTGGTATGAAAAAATGTGATACTCCTATTGACGGGAAAACAGTCAATGCGGGGGATACTTTTGAATTAAAAGTTGATGAAACAGTAATGATTAAAGGAGAAAAAGTTGGAATCACCTATGTGAAACATCAAGATAGCCGATGTCCACTAAATGTAACCTGTATGCAAGCTGGTGAAGCTAGAGCAACCATCAAATTGACAGATGAGAGTGGATCTAAGGAAATGATACTTAAGTCAAAAGGAAATTGTCAGGAGATGGATGGATCATGCGGTGAGATGAAAACAGCCATGGGTTATAGCGTGAAATTGATCAATGTAAGCCCTTATCCAGGGAGCGATGCTGCTAAAAATAAAGAAGCGGTTACAGCGAAGCTGCAAGTCATGAAGAAATAGAATTAATTTTTGATGAGCTCGAATTGACAAAACAATTTGTCAATTCGAGCTTGTCGAGAATTACTCTGCGGCAGGTACTTCTTTCTTTTCAACGATACCACCACTTACTTTTTCTCCATCTTTATAAATGTACTCCATCGTCACATTTCCTTCTTCATCGTAAAAACGGTAAGGCCCATCCTGAACACCGTTTTTATAGGTAATCTCTTTCTGGACTTTATTTTTACGCTCATGGTAAGTATGATAAATACCATGTAATTTTCCCATCAAGTAATTTCTTTGTTCGACCATTCTACTTCCAGATTTGTACATACTGTACTTCCCGTTTAAAAATCCATCTTTATAAAATGCTTCAAGTTCTATCATACCCCGATTTGTTAACTCGAGGTAAATACCATTAAGTTTACCACCGGCATAAGTAGCGAGGGTTTTTACTCTTCCTTCAGGATGATAGGTCACCCAAGTTCCTGTTTTTAGATCTTTAAGCGTTGCACCACTCTCAATTAGATTGCCATTTGCATCTCTAGTTTCTACAAGTTTTTCATCGCTACCTGCGACATCGAAAACAGTGGCACCGCTGGCATTATAATTCTCTGCGGTAGTACTAGGGGGATTGGAGCCACCAGATGCAGTGCCTTGATAAATGATCCAACCTAAAAGAGCTAAAGCAATTAAGAGTAAAATAATAGTAATCGGGTTTTTCATAACATTAAAACTTTTAAATTAACAAATCTGGCGCAAAATAAAATTTTTAGCTTTAATGAGCAAATGAAATGAAAACAAAGAAATCTAAGAAGGGGAGAGGTGGGTTTTGATGAGTTTTACAAAGTAGAATTTGTTGACTATTAAGGTTTTTCTTTTTCTTTTTTGAAAAGCTGTAAGGGAATCATAAATCCCATGTCCAATGCGTAGCCTCTATTGTAGAAAGTATTTTGAGAATCCTCCATAATATCAATAAGGCCAAGGTTATATCGAACAGAAAGGGTCGTTTTCATGTTATTGGCCAATGTCTTTTCAACACCAATTCCGCATGATATTCCCATATCAAAGCGTTTAATATTATGTTCTGAAAAATTTAATTTTTCATAAGAAGTAAGGTTGAAATCTTTATTGGTTTCTCCTGATTTAAGATCTAATGCATAGCCGAAATTTGGACCTATCATACCAATAAGGTTCCAGTTGCTAAAAGGAAATTTATACTTGATTAAAATAGGAACACGGATATATTTTAAGATGCTAGTATTGATCACTCGGTCACCTCCGGTCAGGATAAAACTTTTGCTTTGTTCCTGATAAAGGATTTCAGATTGAAAAGAAGAATAAGTATTGATATGATGTTCGATAAGAATTCCAAACCCTGGATTAAGCGTTTCACCAAGAGCCTTGGAAAGTAAGTCTCGTTTAATTACAAGAGGGGCACTCATGCTATTGATTTGCCCTTTCACCCCAATGGATGTTTGAGCAGTTCCAGCTATAGGAGCATATAGAAATGAAATAAAGACTAAAAAGTAGATGTATTTTTTCATTTAGTCGGTAATCAGAGATTGTTTTTGATTAAACGCAAAAAAATCAGAAATCTTCTATATTTAATTATTTAACATTTTAATAAAGAAAAAATATGTTACAAAAGCAATTAAATAAAAACATATAATATATGATAAAATGTCTCTCATTGACAATCAGCTTATTAATTATTATCTCCAATTTACATATCAAAATGGGCTAAATTAAAACTTGTTTAGAAGTAGTGAATCCTGTAAAGTATAAAATGAAAATTGTTGGTCATTCCTGTTATTGTATGGTGCAACTTAGCTAAAAAAGATGTTTCTTTGTTTGTTCAATTACCCGTTTACCGATTTATACCTACTTTTTATAGATACTAATTCACCAATTGTTGTGATGAAGGAGTAGCTGATATTAACTTTTGAAAAATCATGTTTTTATTTGATTTTGTTTCAAATGGTTTAATACTCTGCTGCCCTCCAATATAAATTGCAGCTTGAATCAAATTATTATGTTGCGAAGTTTTGTAGCTCTCTTGATAGTGGCTGCTTTAGTAGCCTGTATCTTTTTACCTATTGATCTCCCGTATGAGTTCAAGAGTGTTGCTCGTGTATATCCAATCCAGAAGTGGGAATTACAAAAAAATAATGATGGCTCTTTGGTCAGTTCACTACACAATTATCGAACAGGTTTATTAAGAGATTACTCTAGTTTTCAGTTTGATAGAGGTGATGTAGTAAACATTCAGTTTAACCCTGATCAGATTGCGGAGAGTCGAATTGACAGTGGGACAATGATCGCGACTATTTATTCTAATAGCCTTTCTGAAAAGTTGATTAATCTAAAAAATCAATTAAGTGTAGAACGCGCAAATTTGCAAAAAGAAAGGGCAGGGGAAAAAATAGAAATCATTTCACAGGCTCAAGAGAATTTGAAAAGGGCTGAAGGGAATTTAATTTATTATGATAAAAGTTATAAAAGGGCAAAAAAATTAGTTGGAGAAGGGTTAATTGCGAAAACGCATTTTGAACAAATCGAAGGGGATTATATAAATGCGAAGAATGATGTCGAAGTTGTCAAAAAACAAATTAGCATTCAGTCGACTGGTGAGAAACCTGAGCAAATACAATTGACTCAATCCAGAATTACTGCATTATCTAAAGAGATCAGTTTTTTAGAAACTACCTCTAATTTTTATAATTTAAATGCACCAATTTCCGGAAACCTCAGATTTGAAAGTGATCTTGATGGAGACAGAATGATCGTTGAAGACACTTCTGAGTTTATCATTGCTGTTCCAATAGAATTAAAAAATCGCTTTTATATTAATGAGAAAGTATCGATAGAATTGGATTTGGTAGATAGAGATACGACAATTATTGCGGAGTTTGTAGAAGTAAGCAGACAGACTTCTCAGCTTAGTAATTCTGTTGTTGTCATGTTGAAAGCTTGCATATCAAATGGTGGATTCGGATTGTCTCCGGGAATGCCAGTAGCTTGTCGAGTGAATTGCGGTGATGTCAGATTGTTAGAATATTTGAAACGATCAATCAAGGTCGAAATTAAGTGATCAAGTGAGTTAAGTTGATAAAGAACATTTATCAAGGAATTGTTAACTTCTAAAAAAAATCCCCTCATTCTTCGGAAAGGTTTTTTAATACTGTTTCCGAAACCGAGCATTGAGAAAAACTCCTTTTATATCTAAATGATTGAAAAGGAAGAGAAAACTATAGAACAAACATACTATGTTAAGATACGAATACAAGTATTATGTGCCTAACGGTAAGTTAGCATTGTTAAGGGCTTTGATGGAACCTTACGTCACCCTTGATAAATATGCGGACTCTTGCCCCGAGAAGCACTACACCGTCCGAAGTATATATTTCGAAACACCAGACTTTGAATGCTATCGTACCAAGATGGCCGGGATCAAAAACCGGATTAAAGTCAGACTACGCGGATATAATATAGAAAATCCTAACAATACTGTTTTTATGGAAATCAAACGAAAGTTTGAATCTCCAATTAAAAAGGATAGAGCACCTTTGACTTTCAAGGGAGCATTGGAAGCTATCGGTGGGAAAAATTTGGACAATTATATTGAAGCATCTGAAAAATTTCAGGATGCAAAAGATGCTGCTAGAAAATTTCTTTATAATGTCCATGCTCGAAATATGAAACCCGTGGTAACCGTCATCTACGAAAGAGAACCCTGGTTAAATCGTTTTGAAGAGCCCGAGAATAATTTGAGAATTACTTTTGATAAAAACCTTAGAAGTAATCCTTATCCTACCCTGAATGAATTGTATGAGGAAAAGGAAACAACTTATACTTTAGAAGATAATTTTATTTTGGAAATCAAATTCAACAAACGATTTCCTGTATGGATGACCCCCATCCTTAAGATGCTCAATTTAAAAAGACAATCGGCATCAAAGTATTGTCTTTGCATCGATTCTCATTACCCAATCATTAATATTGATAACCGATTTGATATGCTTTCGCGTGGTAGGATTTTTTCCAACAATGCATAAAGCTGATTAAATTATAGATACAAAAAATCATGTTTGAAGATTTCCAGAACATAGACTTATTCTCCCCATCAATATTCGATATTGCAGGCAATATGTTAGTTGCATTTGTCTGTGGAATGATCATCGCGATTGTTTATCGAGTGACTTATAATGGACCTAGTTATTCTCCAACTTTTGTGAATTCATTAGTTCTATTAGCCATGATTACTGCCGTTGTTATTTTGACGATTGGAAATAATTTAGCCAGAGCTTTCGGACTCGTAGGAGCGATGTCGATTATCCGGTTTAGAACTGCCGTTAGAGATGTACAGGATATTATTTTTATCTTTTTTTCTCTGACGATAGGAATGGCTGCTGGAGTCGGGCTGACCCTGGTCGCCGTGATGGCTACGTTGATTGTGTCAGCAGTAATTTTATTATTGGTTGGGACCAATTTTGGGAAACCACCAAAGAAACAACATCTACTGCATTTGACCTATTCGGGAGACCCAAAAGCTGATGAAGAGCTAAAAGCAGCACTTAAAAAGCATGCTAGAAAAATAAAATTAATCAATCTGAAAACGGTTGGAACCGATGGAACCATGACCGCATTTTATAATCTGACCATGCGAAATTCTAAAAAAAGTGATCTCTTTCTTAGAGACTTGCAATCTTATGATTACGTTCAGAATGTAAATCTTTACTTCGAAGAAGATTCAGGAGGAACGACGCCGTAGATTCATGTCCTCATGTAGCTTATATAGCAATATAACCATATAAGCTACATGAGGACATAACCACATAAATTTTCTACCTTTGTCATTCAGAAAAACATACCTGATGACAAACAAAGAAATAGCTAAGACTTTCAATGATCTGGGGAAAATAATGGAACTACATGGAGAGAATCCATTCAAAATAAGATCTTACAGCAATGCCTATCTAAGCCTAAGAAAACTCCAAACACCACTGGTAAATATGGAAGATTTTGAAATATCTGCCATTAAAGGAGTTGGGAAAACCATTGTAACTAAAATACGAGAACTGGAAGAGACTGGAAAGTTGGAAGCGATGGATAAATACAAAGCCATCACACCAATAGGTGTACAAGAGATGTTGCAGATCAAAGGTTTTGGTCCAAAGAAAGTTCGTGTGATTTGGAAAGATCTAGGAGCAGAAAGCATTGGTGAATTGCTTTATGCGTGTAACGAAAACCGATTGATAGAACTCAAAGGTTTCGGACAAAAAACGCAGGAAGACTTAAAGAATAAGCTCATTTATTTTTTAAGTTCTAAAAACAAATTTCATTATGCAAGTTTGGAATCTACAGCCTTAGCATTACAAGAATATCTAAGGGGGCAACTTTCGGATACTCCAATTGAGTTTACTGGAGGTTTGCGAAGACGAAACCCGATATTGGAAAGTATAGAATTGCTTGTTGGAACGGAAGACAACATCAACAAAGTTTTGAGTGAAAAACTGACGATTGAAAAAGAAGAAGATACTTATATTCAAGGTCGGACAGAAGGTAATATTCCAGTAATTATTTATCAATGCTCAACCGATAATTTTGGTTCAAAGCAATTTCGATACACAGGAGGCAAAGAGTTTTTAAAAACCTTTTTAGAAAAAGTAGGCGAAGAAGATTTTAGAAATATCAAAACGGAAGAGGCTGTTTTTGAAAAAGTAAAACTGCCTTTTATTGCACCAGAACTTAGGGATTGGGAAGATGTGATGGATTGGGCAAAAGAAAACAAACTCCCTACTTTAATTGAAGAGACGGATATAAAAGGAGTGATTCATTCGCATACGACTTATAGTGATGGACTGCATAGTCTTAAAGATATGGCGACATATTCCAAAGCTCAGGGATACGATTACATAGGGATTACCGATCATTCCAAATCTGCTTTTTATGCCAATGGTCTAAAACCAGATAGAGTCTTTCAACAAATGGAAGAAATCGATAAGCTCAACAAAGAATTAGCACCGTTTAAAATTTTTAAGGGTATTGAATCTGATATATTAAATGACGGTTCACTAGATTACGACGAAGAGGTGCTAAGTGCATTTGATTTTATCATAGCTTCTGTTCATTCCAATCTAAAAATGGATGAAGCTAAAGCTACTCAAAGAATCGTTACAGCGGTGGAAAATCCTTACACCACGATGTTGGGGCATCCAACGGGGCGTTTATTGTTATCAAGAGAAGCCTATCCTTTAGATCATAAAAAAGTGATTGACGCTTGTGCTGCCAATGGGGTAGTAATAGAATTAAATGCTAACCCATATCGTTTGGATTTGGATTGGACTTGGATACCTTATGCTTTGGAAAAAGGCCTGAAGATTTCAGTAAACCCAGATGCTCATAGTAAAGAAGGTATACACGACATACATTTTGGTGTTCTTGCTGCTAGAAAAGGAGGATTAACAAAAGAAGCCTGCTTGAATTGTCTTTCAGTTGCTGATTTTGAAAAATATTTAAAGAAATAAGATTCTCGTATTCGAAATATTTAAGGAGGTATTTATTTTTAAATAACTGATTAATAGTATGTTATATACATTTTTAGATGCTGATGAACAATTTGTATCTAAAAGGTATTGTATTTGATATATCATTTGAATATCGTTAACAACTCATTAACAATGGTATATTTATAGTACAATTATCTTTGTAGTGCATTGAAAATGGAAAAAACATTCCTTATCTTTGCTCGATCTTTGTAAAATTATTTTAGTAATCTCAAAATAGGAACAACGTAATGGAAAAGTCTAAACAAATTCAAATTGGTCTTTTAGGTGTCATCGGCTTACTTGTAGTAGTAAGTTTATTTGGCGGTTTTAGTGGTTTATTTGGTGGTGGAAATGATGTTGATGCTCGCGCTGATGCAAGAACTTCTTTAGCACCATCTGGTAATGCTGCAGTTACAGGTAACACTCCTGCTCCTGCTGCTTCAACTGCTGCTGCTACTAAGCCTGCTGTACCAGCGGTACCTGCAGGACCTACAACTTCTGTTTCTTTCGAAGAATTGGAGTATGACTATGGAGTTATCGATGAAGGTGAAAAAGCAAGACACACTTACAAATTCACCAACACTGGTAAAGAACCATTAATCATCTCAAATGCTAAAGGAAGCTGTGGATGTACAGTACCTAGCTGGCCAAAAGAACCAATTCCTCCGGGAGCAACTGGTCAAATCGATGTAGAGTTTAACTCTAAAGGTAAAAAAGGAAAACAGTCTAAGCGTGTAACAATCACTGCTAACACTGATCCAGGTCAAACTTTCCTTACTATCAAAGGTGAAGTGAAAGGTGCTCCAGGTGCTGATGCAGGTGGTGTTAAGCCACAAGCAATCACTCCAAAGTCTCCTTCTAAATAATTAGAAAGAGTCGGATAATAAAAAGCCTGTATGACTTATGTCGTACAGGCTTTTTTTTGTTTTGATAAATTTCTTAACCTTGTTGTTAAGATCGATATTTATCTGACGCTTGAAATTCATTTTACAAATTTGTATATCACTAATTGAATCTCGAAAAAAAGCTCCTCACCCCCTCTGTGAATCTTTGAGTTCTTTGTGGTTTTATCATTTTATACACCATTTCGATATGCAATTTTTTAACTTTTCTATCCTATCTTTGTTACCCTAATTAGAAAACATACCAAAATTGAAAAAATACCTTTCTTTAGTTAAGTTTAGTCATACCATCTTTGCCTTGCCATTCGCTTTGTTAGGCTTCTTTATAGCCATGCATCATCTGGGAACAGAATTTCAGTGGCGAAGTTTTGGATTGGTTTTGTTATGTATGATTTTTGCAAGAAGTGCTGCAATGGCATTCAATCGCTATTTGGATCGGGACATAGATGCCAAGAACCCGAGGACAGCGAATAGAGAGATACCTGCAGGGGAGATCAGCCCCAAATCTGCCTTGTTGTTTGTGATCGTAAATTGTCTGCTTTTTATGGCGACGACCTGGTTTATTAACCCATTATGTTTGATGCTTTCTCCTGTAGCCTTGTTTGTTGTATTGATATATAGTTATACCAAACGCTTTACCTTTCTTTGTCATTTTGTATTAGGATTAGGATTGGGATTAGCGCCAATTGGAGCTTATCTAGCGGCAGGAGGAGGTTTTGATTTGATCCCACTTTTATATTCCTTTAGTGTGTTGTTCTGGGTTTCGGGATTTGATATTATCTATGCTTTACAAGATGAAGGATTCGATAAATCTATGAAACTCCATTCTATCCCTACTGCCTTGGGGAAAAATAATGCTTTAATTCTTTCTAGCGTTTTACATGTAATAACTGCTTTATTGATGATTGCCGGAAATTACTTTTTAGCTGCTAATTATGAAGAATTTGGTTTTATCTCCTGGATCGGAACAGGCTTGTTTGTTACTTTACTATTTTACCAACACCTGCTTGTCAAGCCTAATGATCTCAGCAAAGTAAATTTAGCCTTTTTTACCACAAATGGAATTGCCAGTTTAATGATTGGAGGGTTAATTATCCTTGATCTTTTTATTTGACAATGTTACCTCGTCGCCAAGTTGAACAGTGTCATTATCAGATTTCTGAACCAGCAAACATTGACCAAAAAGTACCTTTTTACCTACTTTTCTATAAGTAGAAAGTGTGAACAAAGGTTCTTTACTTTTCTCTATGTTTGATTGATTAATGGTGACAACACTGCACCTAGCACAAGGCTTCACACCTGTAAAATGCACTTGGCCAATTTGAATATCATGATAATCATCTTCACCATGTGGATCAAGACCTTTAACTATAAAATTTGCCCGAAATCGGTTCATCTCAACAGGTTGTGGGAGTTTTTTATTTAAAAACTCTAAACTCTCTTCACTAATAATAAGAAAAGGATATCCATCAGCAAAGCTTACTTCTTGAGATGGAGCATATTTTCGACTAGTCAATCTTTTTGCATTTACACCTTGAAAAACTAAGCGACAAGAGATTTCTAAGTGTTTTG
>CAKZTD010000369.1 GCA_937921595.1 uncultured Saprospiraceae bacterium | reverse complement strand
CAATTGGAAACTAAGATTCCTTTTTATGAAATGACTAAAGGTTTAAAAGTAAAGGTTTTTATAAATATAAATTACGATTACGCAGTTATTAAAATTGAGGAAGAGAGTCAAATAAGAAAGGATCAAACTGAAAAGATTACGGAAGAGAGAGTGCTCAAGATAATGGAAATGTATTATCATCCTAAGGAAGAGTATAAGAAATATGAATAATTATTCTTTTCTAAAAAGTCTAGTTTTAAACCTCATTAAAAACTGATCTAAATGCTAAATAATAGAATTAATCTATTAGTCTGTTTTGGGGTTTTAATTTTGACGATTCCAATGTTGTTGATAGGAGTTGTATTCGAAGAACTAAGACAAAATGATTTTAGTTTAGATCCTATTGAAGGATGGCATATACAGGTTCTTGGCGCTATTGTTTTTTCAATTATAACCAGTGTTTCTTTAATGCTCAGGTGGAAATATTCAAGATTATTGACAAATGTGTTACTCCTTTTTATTGCTGTAATTTTTGGGGTTTTTATGTATAATGAAATTGGTAAGTTTACTCCTAAAGATATAGTTCCTGTTGCAATTTCCTTATTTATTTACCTTGCGCTTTTATTTGGGTTTCTATTTATCAATAGTGAATTTATTCGTCCTTTTTATGAAAGAGAAATCTTTATAAAAAGAATGGAAGAAGAAGCAAAGGATATTTTGGATGCTTAATATTCGATTACGTGAGATGTACTTTTTTAAAATCTCTTTACTTTTAAAACCCGCTCAGTTCCAATCACTCCACCTTCAAACTTCATCTGCAAAAGATAAATTCCCGCATTCAATTTTGCTAAATGCAAATTTATCTGTGTCCCAAATTCTTTAGAATTAAAAACCTCCTGGCCCAAAAGATTAAATAATCGAATTTCAATAATTTCTATTTCGGAACTGATGCTTAATATTTCAGAAAAAGGATTCGGAGCGATTTTAAAATCTGGAATAATTAATTCTTCTATTGCAGTCAAAGGGACATTCGAAGCTCCTGGTGTTGGGCTTACAGGCTGCATAATTCCTGTCCCATTTGGCAAACGACCTGTCGCTTCATCATTGCTTTGACCGCTATAACTTACCTGATCGATGATGTCTCCAGAACTATTTGAAAGTGTCAAAGTTTCGCCATTTGCATTGAGTTTGAAATTGGTGTGAAAAATTCCTTGGTCTAAATCATCGTCAGCCCAGATTAATAAAAATGTTCCAGGGTCAATGGTCTCTACGGGGAGTTGCCATTTGCTCAGATTGCCAAGGTTGTCAGACAAAAAGAAATCGCTCAAATTTAAAGCTTGGTTTCCTGCATTATACAATTCCAGCCAATCGTCAAATTCACCGGCTTCATCAACGATGGTAGATTCGTTGTTTGATTGAAGTTCGTTGATGTAAAGTGGCGTAGAATTTTCAAAAAGTTCAATGGCAATGTTTTCACAATAAGGAAAACGATTCGAGTTCATTTCATCGTCAATAGCAGAAATAAAATAGGTCAAAATACCAGCTTGATCGGTAGCAGGGATAGTACCACCATAAATGTCATCACCAGCATTTTGATCATTGTGTAGACCATCGTCAAAAAGAACAGCTTGCCCATCTTGCCCATCAAAATTATAATCTACGGTAGCGGTTAAGTTACCATCGTTTTCGATTTTTGCGCTAATAAAAATATCCTGATTAGCGTTTCCGAATTCCTGTTGAATATTGGTAATAATCGGTGCTTCGTTAGTAGACTCAATTTGATTGGAAGCAGAAGTATGTCTGAGGCTAATGTATTCTTTCAAACCATGCGGTACATGAAAAACATCTAATCCCTGAACATAGGAATTTTGAAAATCACTTGGTGTAAAACCATAATCCTGAGGGTAATAAATATCATTAGTAATTGAACCTTCGATTAGATTTTTCAATTCATCAATGTGATCAAAAAATCCATCTTCATTAAAATATAAATCTAAGAACTGTTCAACATAATACGTATACTGTGCTCTATATTGATCATTGGCCATGATCTTGGTATAAATCGGTCTCGGTTCTCCACTTGGTGACCAGCTATAAATATTGCGATCCGTCCATTCTCCAAACCAACGAATTCCATAAGAATTATCTACATCATAAGGAATATAATGGATCTTTCCATCTTGAGGATTATTGTAGAGATAGAAATTGTTTTTATTAAAAATAGGTCCATCCCAATTAGCTGTTAAAACATCAAAGGCAATGATTTTTAAATAATTTTGAACATCAAAAATTTTTTCTAATTCACAAGAAAGTTCTGCATTTGAAGTGTTGTTTAAAACATCAATAAAATTGGCGATATCGCTATAATTATCTTCAGCCGTATTCGTTTTTAATTCATAAGCTCGGCGACCATTATTTTCAAATTTATAATTATCAGGATTACTTCCTAAATATTCTAAAGTCGCAGGCCAGGTACATTTATATAGATTTCCAATTTCATCACCAAAACGTAATTGCACAAACTCTTCGTCAATATGTTCGACATTGATATAAAGACCAAAGTAATCTTCATTGATGTATAATTCTACATGATTAGAACGAGAAGAGGGGATACCCGCTTGACGGCATAAATCCCAAGAAATTTTTGAACGAATTACCGAAGGATCATTGTGTTCGCCGTTGATATTCATCTTCTCCAGACCTTTATATTTCTTCCCCGCTTCAAAAGCATTAAATGATATTTTAAAAGATTTTTTAGCAGCATCGAGCGAAGTATTTCCACGTAGCCGGAGACCAATGTTTTCAACGGTATCTCGATCATTTCCATTGTCAAAAATAAAAGTCGCAGGAAAAGGATCTTCATTCTCTAAAGTATTAATCATTTCAGAAAAATCACCTGGATCAATTTCGATATAAACCTTTGGTACCACTTCATCATTAAAAACCTTTCCCGGATTCGGGAACAAGGTTTGTCCATTAGTGGTAATACCGACCAAGCTAAAAACAACAATTAATAATAGATTCCTGACCCTCATATTGTCAATTTTTAATAAGCCAAAATAATCTTCCTCACCTCTCACTCCTCATCTCTGTTATATCCAGTCCAATTCTTTCTTCGTTAACTCATGTTCAACCTTCCCCGTATGCTTAGTCTCCGCAGGCTCAAACAGCATCACATGAACCTCCTCTTCTGCAATCGGTCGATGCTCCACTCCGCGAGGAACGATCAATACATCACCTTCATTCAAAACCACCATTTTATCTCTGAATTCCATTTTAAGGGTTCCTTTAATGATGTAGAAAAGTTCATCCTCATTTTCATGACTGTGCCAAATGAAATCGCCTTGGAGCTTGGCTAGTTTGACTTGTTGGCCATTTAATTCACCGACGATTTTTGGCGTCCAGTGCTCGTTGAAAAGGGAGAGTTTTTCCTTTAGATTTATTTTATTCATAATTTTTGATTTTCGGACACAAAGGCTACACAGAGTTTTACAGAGAATGCTTAATTCAATAATTCCTTATTCGCTGTAATTCCAATTTTTATATTCTCTATAATTTTCAATGCTCGTTCTATCCGTTTATTCGGAGATTTCACGGCAGTGACCAAGTAGATTATGCTACGTTGCTTTCCAGGTGTGAGTTGGTGAAATTTTTCATAACCTTCAAAATCAGACTTTAGAACTTCTTCTAATTCCTCAGGTATTTCAGATTGGTATTGAGTGGTATCAGGAAATAAATTGACTTCGATTTCTTGGCCTTTTGCTAAGTTACCATTCTTTAGGATTTTTTTACCCATCATTATATAATAACCTGTAGATTTTGATCTAAGGATAGCACAATGGAATTCAAAGCGATCGTCAATATTACAAATCACTCGTTTATTACCTTCATCGATAAATTTTGTGGCGACATCTTCTGGGATGTTGATGTAACAGGCGTGAGATGATTTTTTTATGAGTAGTTTCATGGATAGTTTTTTAGGACACGAAGTTCACGTAGGAGACAAGAAGCCTATGTTTTTTTGGTACACAAAAGGCCTAAAGACTACACCGATTTTCAGAGAGAATGAACGAAAGATGAACGTAATATTTACTCAATGATCAATGGCAACGACCACTATTCCGATTCATCGGGATCTATCCCTTTCAAACTCGTATCGCGAGTATGAATTACTCTTCCTCCGTAATATCAACCAATTCCCTAGGCAATCGTTTAGAAGTCTTAGCCCCCAATTGTCTGATTTTTTCTGCTCGTCCGATCAGGGTATCTCCATGACGTTTTCCTGTCGTCAATTTATTCATCGCATCATGATAAGAAGATTGGACGCCATTGATCTTATGACCGATGGATTTTAAATCATCTACGAAATTGCAAAATTTATCGTAGAGTAATCCACTTTGGCGAGCAATTTCGATGACACTTTTCTTTTGCTTTTCTTGTTTCCAAATATAAGAAACAGTTCTCATGGTAGCAAGTAGGGTAGAGGTCGTCACGATCACGATATTCTTATCGAGTGCTTCGAGGAATATTTTTTTATCATTATTAACGGCAATTGAAAAAGCGGCTTCAATTGGAATAAAAAGAAGTAAGTAATCCGGAGAATTGATTTGATAAAGTTGTTGGTAATTTTTACTGCTCAAATCTTTGATATGTCTCTTTACACTTTCGATATGTAATTTGAGGTGTTTCTCTTTTTTCTTTTTATCATCCTCATGGTGGTATCTTTCATAAGCAACCAAAGAGACTTTTGAATCAATGATTAAATGTTTGGAAGCAGGAAGATTAATGATGAAATCCGGACGCTTATCTTTCCCAATATCATCTTTAAATGAAGACTGAGTTTGATAATGAATGTCTTTATTTAGTCCCGCTTTTTCGAGAATCATTTCCAGCTGCACCTCTCCCCAATCTCCTTGGGTTTTGGAATCCCCTTTTAAGGCATTGACCAGGTTATTAGCATCTTGACTCAGTTGAGTATTTAGCGTTCGCAGTTGTTCGATTTCTTTTTTTAATGAAATGCGATCATGAGACTCTTCTCTAAATTTTTGGTGAATACCGGACTCAAATTCTTTGATCTTTTCTTTGAGCGGAGTGAGGATGCCTTCGAGTTGTACTTGGTTTTGTTTGGTAAATTTTTCGCTTTTTTCTTCGAGTAGGCGATTGGCTAAGTTTTCAAATTCAGATTTAAATTTCTCCTGCATTTGACCAACCTCTTGCTTCTGCCCATTCAGTTTTTCTTGTAAAAAAACACCTTCTTGTTCTCTTGCTGAAAGCTGATTGCTCACTAATCTAAGTTCTTTGTCTTTTTCGCCGATATCACTTTTCATTGCATCAACCTGTAGCAACAAAGCTTCGTAAATCTCCTTTACGACATATTTTGAACGGACTTCTTGAATGCTGAGTTGATTCCGATCTGAAGTGTATTTATACATGGCTAAGAACCAGGCGGCAATGGCACCAATAAGCAAACCGATCAGAAGAAAGAGTAGTTCCATAGAATTTATTTGTAAACAAAATAATTATAAAATTATCACTATAAAGTTACAAATAATAACTGGAACTTATGGGGAATTGTCTTAATATTTTATGGGGGGGAAGTTTTAATAGGTACACGAAGCGCACGAAGAAAAGGATTTTACGCAGATAAACACTTTCTAATCGAAACCCCTACTTAAAATTCAAGCAAGGCCCCATTCACTCATTCCTACATTCACTCATTGTCTCATCCCTCCAAATACTTCTTTCTTCGTGCGCTTTGTACCTCAGCTATTATTGCTTAATCAACATCTCTGTCTCTTTCCCATCTTGACTCAAAATCTCTAAAAGGTAAGTTCCTTTCGCAAGCTGATTTAAATCAATCTGAGTTTGAGTATCATTTAACGATTGTTGGAAAATCACTTTACCAAGAATATCAATAATTCTGAGCTCCGCTTCTTGTGGTGTATCCGATTTTAATATCACAAAATCATTTGCCGGATTAGGATAAATCTCATAGGCATTTCTATTAGATAGTTCAATAACTGGAGTCGTACCATCTGAAGTAATCACATTATCTACGAAGAAATAAAGCGGAGTATTGATTCCTGCTGCGCCAATATCTGTTGAGGTCATCGTAAAGATCAAACTATCCGCAGCACCTAATGAAGTCAAGTCAACATAAGTCCATTCATCTACAATGTAATCCATGGTATTATCCTCAAAACGATAATCTGCCAAATAAAAATCAACACTATCAGTAGACAAGGCACCATCCAAATACTTCTTTATCGTCAAGCGTAGATAATCTGGATCATTACCGGTTGCACCTCCAAATTTCTTAGCAAATTGATCACCATTCAGCATGCTAAAATATGGATAAGTTCCATTGGTAATACTAAGTCCATTCACCACTTCTCCAACAGCCATGTTTTGTAATTCCATAATGCTATAAGTTGGACCAGGACCAAAAAGAGAAATATATGAAAGGGCAAAGTTTTCAGAAGCCTCAGCTCCTCCTCCAGTAATTGGACTGAATTGATTAGTAAAGCCAGAAGTGGTAACATCCGTCGTATTAGAAATAGCCCAACCAGACCAAAGGCCACCATAAGCATCGGTATAAAAATTTGGAAGGAAAATATTTCCACTGGTATAGCCTCCACTTCCTTCACTTCCGTTTAAATAAGAATCCATATCAAGTGAAATGTCCTCAAAATCCGAAGTCGTCTGAGCATTCAAATTCAATCCGATCAACAAGATCAATAATGTAAAAATTCGTTGCATGTCTTTTATTAATTTTATAAGTATCAAAAAATTTAAATTCAAATTAACTCATCATTATTCGCGAAGCGAATCTATCCCTATCACCGCAAGTGATCTATCCCTATTGTCGTAGACAATCTATCCCTAATTTTACCCCCACCTGCCAATATCTCCCCGGCATAGGCCTTCGTTCAATCACAAAATAATCCGCATCCCAAAGGTTGTTTATATTCAAAAAGAATTTACCATTGTAATTTTTATATCCAGCATCATATTGTAAACGCAAGCTTCCAGTTTGATAATCATCAATTGCTTCATTTACACCTTGAGATTTTCCAGTGAACTGATGACGATAAGCAAAATGGAATTTTTTATAATCAAAATCTAGTTTTCCAAAGGCCTGATGAATTGGTGTATAAAGCAATTGTTCTCCTTTTGCAATTCTTGGAAATTGTAAAGCAACCTGATTGGTTGAACGGATGTAATCATAGCCAAGTGTGAACTTGATTTTTGATTTTTTAATTTCTTGATAAAAGGAAATCCGAGGTTCTAAACCACGGCTCCATACCTTCGAAATATTATTAGCTGACCAAAATGGTTGCCCTTCCAAAAGGCTCCATAGTATCCAATTGTCAATGTTTTTATTAAACGCAGTCAATGAAATATCAAGAACAGGATATTTTCTATACCATTGATAAGAGATACTAATTTCTTCACTCCAACCACTTTCTGCTAATAGATCTTCATTTCCTCCCGGTTTCCAGTAACGATCGTTGAGCGTCGGGAGACGATAGTTTTTGCTGACTTTAAAACTTAGGTAAGGTCCATTTTTAATAGGAAACGAAACAGCTATAACCGGAACCAGAGGAACCCTCGTAGTATTTATCAAACCTTGTCGAAGGCTCGCTTGGAATCTAAAAAGTTTTATATTCTGATAATAATAAGATGCAAACAAAGCTGTTCTAAATTCTTCTTCGGAATTATCATACCCGTCGGTCAATGCAGTGGTATAAGAATGAGTAAGACCACTAATCAGAGTATGTCCTTTTGGTGAAACCCACTGACCATCAAACTCTGCAAATAATGTTGAAAAATTACTAGGTGCATCTAGTCCAATCAGATCATCAAAAAATCTCATTTTTTCATTAAAAAAACCAAACTTCCCATTGAGAATAGAATATTGTTCAACAACTTTCCAGTCAATAACTAATCTAATTGATTCATCGTCTTGATGAGCTTGACTAAAGTTTTGAGTTGTCAAAGGAGGAATCTCTCGATCAGATTTCTGATACCAAAAGTGAGTAGCAATTTGATGTTTAGAATTTATATTATAATAAAAATCTTGAAAGAAATTTTGTATAGAAAACGATGCGTTTTTCTGTTCTTGACTCGGAAAACCTGGAGATACTGAAAATGAAAAATCATTCTTTGCCTGATGATGAGAGAACTTAGTACTGCTTTGGAATTTTGCATTCCCAAAGCGAAATGTTCCGTCTTGCAACCACTCACCAAAAGAACCAATTTTAGTTCCAATAGAGAATTCAGAACCTCTTAAATAACTCGTCTTTTTGTTTTTTAAAGCAATGACTCCACCAACTGCACCTGATCCCCAAAGCGCAGAATTTCCACCTTTTTGTAAACTAACTTTGTCGGCTGATTGAATAGGCAAAAGAGAAAGATCCAATAAACCCAGTGTCGGACTTTGGACTGGGAAACCATTCCACAATACCAGCGTTTGTCCGGCACTACCTCCACGAATTGATGAGGTCGCTAAACTATTTAATCCATAGCTTTTTATAAAAACATTACTTTCTTGTTCTAATAATTCTGCAATGTTTCCCGCATTCGTTTTGCCTAGTTTTTCAGCGTTCCAAAATTGACCAGAACCAGTAAATGCATCTTCTCGAAACTTAGGATAAACCGTTACTACACCTGAGTTATAAACAAGTATACTATCTTCTTGTCCTTGCAAAAACAAAGGAAGTAATCCAATAAATAACCAAAATGTAATGCTTTTTTTCATCTGCCAAAAATAAAACCTGGAGGAGGCGCAGATGTATATGAACTCAGATGTTTTCACTGTATCGTAGGATCGTGCAGTACTTACATCATAAGTAATATCTGTCGCAAACCTTTCCTCCGAAAGTTATTGTACTATGTAGTCTTGGCAGGTCTTCTGGCTCGTTCTACTTTTAACTCCTTCCCGTATTTTTATTATTTAAAATAATACAGTGGATTATTGTTAAAAGTTTTTCAGCAATTAAAATGCTTTTAGAACTTACAGCAGCGGGGACTGCTCCGGATTTTCACCGGATTCCCTATTAAGGTTTGAATTATTTATGATTAAAAAATAATTCAAATCACCAAAGCTGGTGCAAAGGTAGGTAAATGTAATTAGGATTTAAGATTTAAAAATGAAATTAATTTTAAATCTTTTTGGTGGATTACTTCTGGCCCAATTCTACCGCTCGATTTAAGGCTGCATTGGCACCTTCAATAATATCTTTATGGACTTTGTTGTCAACGAAAGAACTCATAGCAGCTTCGGTCGTTCCTCCTTTAGAAGAAACCTTTTTGATCCATTCTTCACAAGAGAGGTCAGATTTGTTGTAAAGATCAACAGCGCCTCGGAAGGTTTGCTTGACCAATAATTCGGATTCGGATTCTGAAAATCCCATCTGCCGAGCAGCTTGAATCATCGCATCCATAAAATAATAAACATAAGCTGGACCACTTCCAGAAATGGCAGTAGCAGCATCGATGGCTTCTTCTTTTTCAACATAAACAGATTTGCCCGTCGTATTGATTAGGTTTTGCACCATGACTAATTCGATTCGAGTCACTTCATCAGAAGAGGTGAAAGCAGTCATGCCCATACCAACCTGAGCGGGAAGATTAGGCATAGATCGGATAACCTTTGGCGCACCTAAAGATTCGGCAATTGATTTTATTTTTACACCGGCCATGATAGAAAGAAAGACTTGTTGTGGATTGACGAATGGGCGAAGACTTTTAAATAAAATCTCACAATCCTGAGGTTTTACCGCTAAGATGATCAGGTCCGCAATATGAAAACAATCTTCTGCATTACCGAAAACAGTACCAATGTTTTTTTTGGAAAGCTCAATTGCTTTTTCAGGAGATTTTTCGAGAATCATCATATCTTCTGGAGTCGTGATGTGCGCTCTCAAAAAACTTTGGGCATAAGTTAGTCCCATATTACCTCCGCCAATGATTAAAATTTTCATAATCTTTCTTTTTGTTTCTTTACGAGTTTGAATAAAATGAGTTTCAATTGAATTGCTTGGATTTGGAAAGGATTGGTAAGATGTGAAGTTTGAAGATATAATGCAAGTGGAATATTTTCAAAAGATAAAGGAGTAAAAGTATAGCAAGAAAATCAACACTTATTAAAACCCAATTCCTAGGAATTGATATCTTTATAAAAAATCAATAAAATCATGATACGTAAACTCACTCTTATCCTTAGCATTGCCTTATTTTTTGGATGTAATTCGAATACGGAAACTCAAACTGAAAAATCATCAATGAAAGAAGAAATGAAAACTACTCAAACACCAGCAGAGTATACTTTGGTTATTCATGGTGGAGCAGGAACAATCAAAAAAGAAAACCTCACGCCTGAAAAAGAAGCAGGAATTAAAGAAGCTATTGAAGCTGCATTGACAAAAGGGGAATCAATATTGAAAAGCGGAGGAACGAGTATTGATGCGGTAGAAGCAACAATTATGATCTTGGAAAATTCTCCGCATTTTAATGCAGGAAAAGGAGCGGTATTCACCAATGAAGGAAAGAATGAAATGGATGCTTCTTTTATGGATGGGAACACTCAAAACTCTGGAGCTGTTGCGGGAGTAACCAATATTAAAAATCCAATCCGCGCAGCAAGAGCAGTTTTAGAAAAATCTGATCACGTAATGCTGGCTCGAGAAGGAGCTGAAAATTTTGCTAAAGAACAGGGTATTGAAACCGTCGATCCAGCTTATTTTTACACTGAACATCGATGGGAATCTTTACAAAAAGCCAAAAAGAAAGGACTAGGCTCTGTAATATCTGAAGATCCGATTGATTATAAATTTGGAACCGTCGGTTGTGCTGCATTGGACAAACATGGCAATCTTGCAGCGGGAACTTCAACAGGAGGAATGACCAATAAAAAATATGCAAGAATAGGTGACTCTCCAATTATCGGAGCAGGAACTTATGCGAATAATAATACTTGCGCTATTTCATCTACTGGGCATGGAGAATATTTTATTCGCTATGTTGTGGCTTATGATATTTCTGCAATGATGGAATATGGTGGAAAAGATTTTCAAACCGCAGCAAATTATGTGGTCAAAGAAAAACTAAAAGCTGCGGGTGGATCAGGTGGGATCATCGGTGTGGATAAGTATGGAAATGTGGCGATGCCTTTCAATACTGCAGGGATGTATCGGGGTTATGTGAAGCCAGGGGAGCGGGTGATTAAGTTTTACGAGGAGTAGTTTTTACCGGAGGTGGAAAAGGGATAGATTGCTTACAGCAATAGTGATGGTTTCGATTAAAATCGAAAGGGATAGATCCTGATAAATCAGGATAGTGTGCAAACTAAAAACGGAGTACTAATCTCAAAGATCAGTACTCCGTTTTACGTTATGTCACTATCCGACTGCAAGGAGGATCTATCCCTATTCCGATTTATCGGAATCTATCCCTATCATCGAAGATGATCTATCCTTTTCAACAAGCGTAGCGAGGTGAAATTAAATCTTTATCAATCGAATCGTCCGACTCGGCGTCTCTCCTTGGATCATGTTCGCAAAGTAAACACCCGCTTTTAAGTCTTCACCGAAACTGATGTTACCAATCTGATCATTTAACTCAATTGTTTGCACCAATTGACCTAGCGCATTATAAACAAGAAGTCTGGTATTGCTATCAAAGTTTTCCAGTTCATACTGAACATTAAAATTACTAGTCGTAGGGTTTGGATTAGCTTCGAATTGTCGAGTTTCTAATAATTCTTCTGCTGAAGTTGGGTTTGCATCCCAAACAACAAAATCATCGATTGCTGCTTCTACTAATTCTTGATTACCAGGACTTGTAGCTTGGAAGTTTACCGTTAGGTTATTTAAGCTATCCAGATTAGTCGTATTATTTAATAAAGGTAAAAGAGCATATTCAGAATAAACCCATTCAGGAGCTATCTCCACATCTTCATAGGTAAGCGTTTCAAAAGTTACTGTTTCGAAACTATTATCCATCGTGATTTCTATGTTTCCATTTCCGGCAGTTATTTCATTTTGATTTGAAAAATTAATACTGTAAAGAAATGTATTATAACTAATCATCGGTTCATTATAAGTACTGATGTCGAATGAAGGTGAGGTTAAATTAGTAGAACCGCCAAACAAGATATCTTGATTTGGGTCAGGGCCATTATCTGTAACGTAACATTGATCTCCAATATCGTCTTGAATATCATTTTCAGCATTAATAAAATAACCTAAGAAAGGAATAAAAATTCCAAAAGGTTTTGCTCTTTCAAATTCACCTACAAACGCAGTCGTTGGTCCAACATCCCATCCTAAGTCTAAGGCAAATGGATCTTGATACCCTTGACTCAATTCTATCGTTAAACTAGGGTTAGTTTCGTCGATAGTAGAACTTAAAACTTCTTCTGTTGAGTATCCCCATTTTCCTGCAAAAGCATTATAGTCGCCTTCGTAAAAAGTAGAAATTTCGAAATTTCCGTTAGCATCTGTTTCAACATTAAAAGTGAAATCGTTATTAGATAGACTAACCTTAGCATTCGGAATTGGAGTGCCATCTGCAACATCAACTACCGAACCTGTCATTGCAAATGAAGGAAGCGGAATTAGAGCAGCATCTAAAATAGTTACTACATCATTATCTAAAACAGCGGATCCAATGAAAGGCTCAAAACCTGGTTTTGTAACTTGAACATCATAAGTACCTGCCGTCGCAAACCCTGTTTTATAAAGTCCTGTTCCGTCTGATGATTCTAAAACATTGGTCGTTAATATTTCTATTGATGCACCAGAAATAGCTGTAGCATCTACAGCATTAGTAACGTTACCTTCCAACCAACAAGCTCTCACATAGTTTGGCTCAAGGACATACATTCCGTTATCAATATCAGAAACTAAAACAAGCCCGGATGGCAAAAATGGGTAAGCTCCCCAAGCTCCGCTAAAACCAGTGCTTGCAGGAATAAACGTATCAAAGTTTCCAACTTCAACAAGATTCTCTGGTCTTGACCCATCTACTAGGATACAACCATCTGTATAATAAGAGATAATTAAAAAGTCATTCCATACATGAACGTTATGAGGGATCACTCCATCTCCTAAAGTTTCATAAGGAACAAATTGATCAAGCTCCTGAATGTTATTTGGATCTGAAATATCGTAAGAAGCAACCGGAGCATTGGCTAGCTCATCAGTAGTAAACAAAACCTGATCATCATCAGATGGCCAAGCATTATGCGTAAAATTAAATGGTGTATTTTGCTCGCCAAGTGTAACAATGTTGTCTTTGTCTGAAACATCATACATGCTAAATTGACCAGCGTTGATTTCAGAACTATAAGCAATATTATTCCTTACATATACATCATGTGAATATTCTGATGGCATGGCAGAAACAAACTCAGGTTCACCTGTTGGAGTGTCTACATTTAAAATTAAAATACCACCACTGTTCAGATTACAACCAGTAATGAAAGCATAACCAAATTCATCTATGAAGATATTGTGGCAACTGGAAAGTGTTCCTATTCCAGGAATATTTGGAGCCCAGTTATAAGAAGTTACGGAATCGGGTAGTGTGCTCAAGTCGATAACTGCAATTCCATTTGCTGTTTCATTAATGACATAAGCAAAATTTTCCCAAGTTTTAATATCTCTCCAGGTCGATCCTACACCAGAAACATAGGCAACTTCAGTAGGAGTAGTTGGCTCATCTAAGCTAACAACAGACACTCCATTGAATAAACCAACGAGTCCATATTCTGTACTATCAGGAGCGGCATATCCCCAAATGTCACTTAGGGTTTGATCGTATGTGATGTCCCCAACGTAAGACATATTTAGTTGAGAAAATCCAGTAATAGTAATCATTGAAAGGATAAAAAGGGTAATACTTCTTTTCATAGCAAATTATGGGTTTTAAGTGTACAAGAAAATATAGTAAATGAATAATGTTTGTAATATTAAAAAATCAGATTGAGTCTTAAGACTTTTTCAGATGAAGGTGCTTCTTTTTCTGATGAAAGGAGCCTTGGAAAGAAAGAATGGTTGTTTGAGGAATGTTAAAAATATAATATTGATCTATGTATTATTTGGGAATACATCTGTTCAAATACGGTAAAATTTATATCTTTGATGTATGCCAAAAGATAATCATATCAAAATATTTATTGCTTATTCTCGAGAGGATACTGATATCCTAACGGAATTACGGAAAAATCTCGTTGTGTTGGAGCGGACTCAAGATATTGATGTGTGGTATGATGGAGAAATTGAAGTAGGAGCAAACTGGGCAAATTCGATAAAGGAAGAACTCCATTCTGCTGATATCATCTTGCTTTTGATCAGTCAAAATTTCATCGCTTCTGATTATTGCTATGATACAGAAATGACTCAGGCATTGGCGTTACATGAAACGGGGAAAGTCAAAGTTATTCCTGTGATCGCTAGAGAATGTTTGTGGCAAGATACGCCCTTTGCAAAATTACAAGCTTTGCCTTCTGATGGAAAACCAATCATGAGTAAGACTTGGGAGAATGCAAATCGGCCTTATTTTATAATAGCCAATGAATTGAAAGAAGCGGTAAATAGAATTCGGCAGGATCGAAAGCCAATTAACAGAATTCCAAAACCAAATATCAAAGTTAATCGGCCGACTTCAATTCCTCCAAAAACTCCAAGTACAGCAGCGTCAAGTCAAAGTTTTTTAAATAGTAATTTTTTAAAAATAGGAGTGCCGGTTCTACTTTTAGGTTTGCTTGCTCTTTGGTTGGTTCCTATGATGATGAATGGTAATACTCCTAGCCCCCAAGTGGTTACTCCTGGTGGCGAAAATAAAAATA
>CAKZTD010000368.1 GCA_937921595.1 uncultured Saprospiraceae bacterium | reverse complement strand
GAAATATTTGAAGTTCAAAACCAACGAGAGTTTAAAACATTCTTATTCATCACAGCACTTACAGTTATCTTCGGTTTGTTAATCATCCTTTTCCTTAAAAAATTAAAAGCCTTGACTCATGGTGCAGAGGAAGTAGAAATGGATGTTGATGAAGCAGAAGGTTTTGAATTAGCAGACAACGATTAAAATTAATAATAAACGAAAAACAATATTTTAAAAATCAAATTAAACGATAATGAGTAAGAAATCGAGAGACGACATTTTTAGTAGTACGGTGTTAGGGCACCCATCTGGATTATTTGTTCTGTTTTTTACAGAAATGTGGGAACGTTTTTCCTATTACGGAATGAGAGCGATCCTTGTATTATTTTTAATAAGTTCTGTAGGAATTGGTGGATGGGACTGGACGAGTAAAGAAGCCTTAGCGCTTTATGGAACCTATACGGCGATGGTATATTTGACACCAATCTTGGGTGGATATTTAGCAGATAAACATATAGGGTATCGAAAAGCGGTTGTTTGGGGAGCGATTATTATGGCAGCTGGTCATGGATTCATGGCCTTAGAGTTCGCAAATATCTTTCTCTATATCGGTATTGGCTTTCTGATTATCGGAAACGGACTTTTTAAGCCTAACATGACTTCAATCATTTCTCATATGTATAAAGATACACCAGAGAAAAAAGATGGAGCGTACACGATTTTCTATATGGGGGTAAATGCTGGTGCATTCCTTGGTATTATGCTTTGTGGATATATTGGAGAAAAAGTTTCCTGGTCTTATGGATTTGGTTTGGCAGGTATCTTTATGCTTTTAGGTATGTTGCAGTTTTATCTTGCACAAGGGATTTTTGGAGATATTGGGTTAGCTCCAGAGAAAGCAGCAGCAGGAGAAGAAGAAAAAGTTGTTTTTGAATTTGAAGGAGACCGTTTAAATCCTTTTACACAATTGGATAAAATCTTAATTGCTGTTTGTGCTTTTATTGGAGTCTCATGGATTATTAATGATCCACTTTCTGCAATTGGAGGTATTAATCTGCTTCAATTTGGAGATATTGATATTTCGGGATGGTATATTCTTACAGGAGTTATCTTGTTTTTGATTCTTATCTTTTCAAGGATTATGAGAGCCCCTCGTCAGACTAGAGATCGGATGATTGCTATTGTAATTTTTGCGGTGATGACTGTTTGTTTTTGGGCTTGTTTTGAACAGGCTGGTGGGTCGATGACCATTTTTGCAAATGATTTTACGGGTAGAATTATGGCTGGAAGTTGGTCTACAATTTTTATCGTAGTGAATATTTTAATTACAGTAATTCCGATTGCTATTATTACTTACGTTCTTTATTTGTTGTTCAAGCAAACTTTTGCAAAGTATGCACTTTCAAATATTTTTCTAGGTTCTAGTTTTATAATGATTTGGGTGATCGTTTTTTGGATGATCAATAGAAATTTGAATTCGAATGCATTTGTCGTTGAATATGATACCATCGAAACGATCGAGACAAAAGATGGAGAGGAAAAGAAAGTTTATACAAATGTTTTAGAATCTACAACGGTAGCAGCCACTGATGTGATTGTCAAAAAGACAGCGACTATTATTGAGCCAGTAGAACTTGCTGTTGGAGGGCAGTTAAATATAATGGAAGTTCGTGGGAAATATATTTTCCTCGGCGATGAGAAATTAAAAATTGCTCGTCAAAAGATTGCGGATGAAGGAGAAGATTCTCCTATTATCGCAGCAACAGTTACCGAAGTAAAAGAAAATGAAGTAGAAATTCCTGCGACTTGGTTTGGAATCTTAAACTCACTGTTTATTATTATTTTTGCTCCATTATTTTCTAAATGGTGGGAAAGTAAATACAATCCTAGTGCTGCTTCGAAATATGGTTTCGGCTTGATTCTTTTAGGTCTTGGATTTGCTGCACTTGCATTTGGTTCCATGGGAATAGAGTCGGGGGCCAAGACGGCTTCGGTCAGTATAATATGGCTTATTCTGGCCTACTTGCTGCATACTCTCGGAGAACTCTGCTTGTCACCAGTAGCCTTGTCTTATATTAGTAAATTGGTTCCAGGTAGGATGATTGCTTTGATGTTTGGAGTCTGGTATATTGCCATTGCTATAGGTAATAAAACGGCAGGAGTTATGGGTGGACAGATTGAAGAGATTGCTGAAAAATCTTCACTCAGTAGCTTCTTCCTGATCTTTACAATCGTACCAATTGCGCTTGGGATTCTTGGAATTCTTTTAAATCCAGTTATCAAAAAACTAATGCACGGCGTACGCTAAAACGCATTTGTTTTCTTTCAAAGATTCCTAGACTTTTAAAGTTTAGGAATCTTTGTTATTTTAGTGATGACCATTCTTTCAAATCTCAAAAATACTCTTTATGGCAAACCACGTTTTACCACAATCTCCTCAGGAACATCTTAAAAGCATGAATATCCTATATCTTGCTTTGTTGGGAGGACAATTGATGATGTTTGTAATGTTGTATTTTGCTTTTGAAACTCCAGAAGAAGCTGGAAATGATGTTTCAGTTGCTGGAGGATTTGATATCATAACGATAGCTATGATATTCTTTTTTGTATCTGCAGCAGGGATGTCATTTTTTCTTTATAATAAAAGGAAGCAGGAAGGTCAAAATCTCAAAAGTTCCTTGATGGAAAAGTTAACGCATTATCGATCAAGTTTTATCTTGCGATTGGCACTTTTAGAAGGAGCGAACTTAACGATGCTTCTCATTTATTTTTTCGTCTCAAAAAACATGATTTTCCTTATTCTCTTTGGCTTAGGAATAGCACTTTTTCTTATGGCGAGACCAACGGTAGATCGTATCGTTCAAGATTATCAATTGTCTGGATCTGAGCAAAGAGAGCTAAGTCCCTCGCATTTCTGATACTTTTATGTTAAATTTACGTCAGAAAGAGGAAGTTAACATATTGTCTACGTTATTAGATTAGATTTTTTAAATACATAAATCCAAAAGAATGAAAAAGATATTAATACTTTGTTTATCCTTATTTGCGATTGCTTTAGTTCCTCAGAGCGTTTCTGCTCAGACAGAATCAAAGCCTAAGGCTGCGAAACAAGAGGTTCGCTCTAAAGTGAAAGGTGATGTAGTGCCTATCAGAACGGCGGAAGACCATAAAGCTCATAAGGCTGCTGCTGCAAAAACCAATGGCAAGCAAACGGCTACAACGCCAGTGGTGAAAGAGGCAAATAAAATAGATAAGACTAAAGAGAAAAAAGAAAAAGCGCCAATTCAAATGAGAATAAGACCATTGAAAGGAGCTGAAAAGGCGCCAAAGACAACAGTGCCTGCTAAAAAAACTAATCAATAGGTTTTTTAAATTAAAGCATAAAAAAGCCCGGAATCGATCATTCGAATCCGGGCTTTTTTTGTTTAACTCCTCACCTCTGGTATTTAAAGCCTTTCTTTATTAACCATCCAAGATTGAAGGATCGGATAATCCTGAAACATCGGATCAATTTTTATATAAGTAGATTGGATTTTGGTACCTACCCAATTCATGATATAAAGGTTCGTTTTACTTTCAGTTGCAGCTGCTTTAATCTTCGAATAATCTTGAGAAAGATTCGCCACATGAGGGATCGTTCTGGATTTTAAAAGAATAAGTTTGTACCCTACAGAACCATCTCTATCCGTAAACTCAATCGAGTTAGTAATCTCTCCAACTTGTAAAGTATCAATCGCAAAATAAACGCCTGGTTCTAATTCGCCTGTTTCAAAAATAGCTTTCCCATTATTTGGATTGACAATTACACCATCGTTATTATAACTTTGAGTCTTCTTGTCAGAAAATAATTTTACTGCTCTTGAAAAATTAATAGAGTCTACATCTACAAGATATTTTACAGAGTCCAATACAGTTTTGGTTTTTAATAAATCATCTTGAGTGATTAATGGACGAACCAAAATGTGTCGAGTGTGGATGTTATTTCCTCGACGATCCAAAAGTTGGACAAAGTGAAAACCAAACTCAGATTCAAATACCTCAGAGATTGAATCTTTTTCAAGGTTATAAGCTGCTGCTTCAAACTCCGCAACAAATGTACCTCGACGCTGCATCCCAAGATCTCCTCCAATACGTGCAGACGAAGGATCATCAGAATAGATTTTTGCTAGCTCCGCAAAATCTTCACCATCTTCTACAATTCTTCTACGAATTTCTTCCAGCTTAGTCCGTGAAATTTCTCTTTGTTCATCGTTGATTTCTGGTTTGAGAACAATCTCTCCGATTTCAACTTCCGAATTAAAGTAAGGGAGACTATCTATCGGAATACTATGAAAGAATTCTTTTACTTCCGCTGGTGTAATATTTACATCTGAAACAATAGAAGAACGCATGCGCTGTACCAGAAGTTGGTTTTCTAAATCAGAGCGAAAAGATGCTTTTACGTCTGCAATAGATTGACCATAATACGCTTCAAACTGAGCAATGTCGTTATTCATATAAGCAAGAATTTGATCAATCCTAGCTTGTAGTTGAGATTCGATTTCTTCATCAGAGACGATGATACTATCCAATCTTGATTGATTCAATAACAAACGATCAGCCAAAAGATTTTCAAGAATTTGACCTCTGAAATCTTCAGGCAATACACCTTGCTGTTTTGACATTAGGTCATATTGTTCTTCCACATCAGATAACAAGATCAACTCACTACCTACAATTGCAATTACCTTGTCAATGATCGCTCTGTTTTGTGCCATCATCAGAATCGGAAATCCAGCAATTATTAAAATTAAAATAATTCGTTTCATGTATATTCTATTTATTTTTTCTTTACGATCATTCTGCGCTTGTTGAAGAATGACAATATTAATTTTTCAGTTTAATATCTAATTTCTATTCTACGTATATTTTTACATTATTACTTCCAGTCTCCTTTTCGTACATCTCCTCTCTTTTCTCCTCTAGAAGTTTAATCTTTCGTTTGTGTAAAATCACTTTAGTCGCTTGGTCTTGAATAAACGCTAAAGGTGCATATTGACCTGATGAAGTTGTATCGAAAATTTTTAAAAGATATTCGAAATCATCGTCATTAGTGCTGATTGTTTTTTTCGATTTATAATTACTTGAAGTCAATGTCCCTTTTGGTAAATGTTGACTAACATCATCTAGTGAGTACCAAAGATCACTATTCAACATATAGACTGCAGCATTACGACTAGAGTAATCCAAAAGTCTTTTGAAATCTTCGTCGTCGTCACTTTTCCACCAGTCCTTTGCCTCTTTAAGACCTTCAGCCGATTTTGGCAATTTGATAAAATGACATCGGATGATTGGAGATTTTAATTTATACTGCTCTTTGTTCTCCTGATAATAAGCATCCAATTCTGGTTCATTAATCACTGAATCAAGTCTTGTCTCTACTAACAGCATTTCATAATTATGACGGATCAAGGATGCTCTGTAATCTCGAACTAATTCATCAATGTTCAGATCTTTAGGAACATACTTTTCTGCCTCATGCATCATGATTGATTCCCTAACCCATTTTTCAATATAGGCATTAGCAATCTGAGCACTATCTTCAGAAAGGGTACCTGGCCCAATGAGGTCGTTTAATTCCGTTTGAAAAAGAGATTTATTAAAAACCTTAGCAACTAAACGATCATTAGCTTTTGATTTATCATTTTGTATACAAGAATTGATCAAAAACAATCCCATCAGCAACATACAAGACTTAGCTAGAACGCTGAACGTTTTCAGCTCTAACAATAAAGAGTACATTGTTGCAGGTTTGGTTGTACGCATATTTTAAAATCTATCTTTAAGTCTAGAGGATTTTTAACTACCTCAAGGCTACTAAACCTAATTATTTCTTAACCAAGTTGTCAAAAACTTTATCATTTACCTTGATCGTATATTTCTCTTTTAACTCCTTGATCCATTGCTTTTCTAAATAATTTTGATAATCAGCAATTACAAAACCTCTAGCATCTTTAAGCGTCTTATTGCTAACTGGAAGGATTTTTTCTACCTTAAAAAAAGTAGATACTTTGTTTCTTTTATTAACGACAACATCAGAAAGCGAATTAGTATCCCATTTCAAACCTTCTGGAAATTTAGATTTATCTTTTTCGTAAATTTTTTCTTCTCTACTCAAAACAACACCTTTCTTATTGACTTTAGATAAGAGTTTATCAGCAGAACATTTTTTAGCTTTCTTTTGAATAGAAGAAACCATAGACGCTTTTTCTGCAGGAACAGAATACTTCCCTACAACAGCTCGCTCATTCCATTGGTATTGATTTGGATTGTTTTCGAAAAAATTATTTAAGCCAACAGAATCCTGAGATGCTTTGTCCCAAACCAAAATCTTCGTTGCTTCAAAAAGTAAAATACCTTCTTCGTATTCTCTCATTAGAGATTTAAATTCTGGATACTTATTCTCTAGCTGAGTCTCTTCGAATCTGATACAAGCATCATCTAAGAATTCAGTGTAAAGCATTTGAACCAAAGCTTTACGTTCCATTCTTTTACCCATTCTCATTCGCTTAGAATTTCTCTGGCTGAAATCCATGAACTCTCCAAGTGTCGCTACAAATTCTCCGTTTTCACCAAGTGTAAACAACTGATCTTTTGGCAAGTCTTTTTTAGGAGCTCTCCACTTGTAAGTGATAAAAGTAGAATCCAAAGAAGAGGTGAAAGTATTCAAAACAGATTTGTTCTCTTTGTATTTACCTTCTCGTTTGATTCTTTCGATCATGCTGTTTCTTGCATTATTCAAACGATTATAATTTGGATACTTTGTTTTCTTTTGAGCTTCTTGCATCTTAGTTTGAATTCTTCTTTTTGCAATTTCAAAAGAATCAACTGGTTTCTTATTGATTCGCTTGATGATGTGCCAGCCAATAGAGGATTGCATTGGCTCAGAGTATCCACCGTTTTCAGTAATACCAAAAGCAGAGTCTTCAAATGGGTGACGTACACCGATGAAACCTACATAACCACCTTTGTCTGCGGTCTTCACATCTTCAGAAGAGTTCTTTGCTAAGGTTGCGAAATCAGCACCTCCTTTTAGTTGATTGTAATAATCATCGATTTTTGCTTTAGCTGCTTTTGTATCTCCACCTTTTGCAATTCTCACAAGAATATGAGCAACTTCCATTTGGCCTCTTGCATCTCTTTTACTATTGACTTTCACGATGTGTAACCCGGCTACCGTTCGAACGATGTCAGAAATGCCATTCACTTTGGTGTTGTAAGCAGCAGATTCCAAATTGTAAAAACCATCAGGAAAGATCGCACTTAAATATCCCATTGATCCACCATTAGCTTTTGTGTTTACATCATCAGAAGAACTTTTAGCAAGCGCTGAAAAATCTCCACCATCTTTTAATTTCTTTTGGACGGCCATCAATCGTTGTTCCGCAATCTTTACATCTTTTTCCGCAGCATCAGGAGCAAGCTTGATCATGATGTGGCTGAAGTTGACATCGAAAAGACTTCGGTCATATGCTTCTTTGATCAATTTATCAGTAACCTCTTTATCTACCAAATAAGAATTTGCTAATTGCTTTCTATATCCGGCCAGCTCTTTTTGTAAAGAAGGAATCGTATCTAACTTCATTTCTTTCGCTCGACGTACTTTTAATTTGAAGTTTTTATAAAGCTCTAAATATTCATTAAGTGAAGCTCTAGAATAACTAGCGGTATCAATCTTTGATTTTGAGTAGATGTAATCAAATTCTGAAACATGAACCGGCGTATCTTCAACAGTAAATAAGACTGGATCGTCCTGTCCAAATATCGTCGTACTGAGTCCTGCAATAATAAAAAGTACAGTAAATAAATGCTTAAACATGAGGTATATTTTTAGTTGTAATGTTTTATAAAAAATAAACAGACTAAAGCCTGTTTGTAATTGTCTGAATGTTAGTTGTTTAACGGTAAACGCTAGTGAAGTAGACTTATTTAGTTCAGTCCATCAAAAAGCCCTGCAAAATTAGTAATTTATATACTTAAAAACGTGATTTTAGCCTTCTTAATCCGCCCAATGCCTTACTCTTTTAAGTTTAAAGCCTAGCTGCGGTAGTGATCTAAAGCGACTGTAACTTGAAAGATAGCAATAATGGCAAGTTTCCGAACTTGCCTCTCCAAGAAAAAATGGAACGCGCCTCTCGAACGAAGTCAAAGCCCCCTAGTCAATCCGAGCAAAACCGACCTCCGTTAATCTTGAAAATAAACCCGCTTCACCCGTTCCGAAATTCCCGTAAAAACTTCATAAACCAAAGACTCATAACAAGTAGCTAGTTCTTCAACTGGAAGGTCCTTTCCAAAAATAATCACCTCGTCTCCTTCTTGTACGTCTGGGATTTTAGAAACATCAACCATCGTCATGTCCATACAGACATTGCCTATTATTGAGGCTTTCTGTCCATGAATCAAAACGGCATATCGACCATTTCCTGCTTTACGAAGTAAGCCGTCAGCATAGCCGATACTGATTGTTGCAATCTTCATATTCTCTTCGGCTTTTCCTTTTCGACTATATCCAATTGTATCACCAATTGAAACGGATTTGATTTGAGAAACGCTGGCTTTAAGAGTTAAAACAGTTTGCAATTTTTCTTTCATTAATTGATTGACATCAATCCCATAAATACCTATGCCCAAACGAACCATGTCCATCTGGTATTGTGGAAAACGAATGATCCCACTGGAATTTAAAATATGAAGTAAAGGTTGGTCCTCAATTTCTTCTTTTATTTGCTGGGCCATCTCTTGAAAAAGTGCAAATTGGTCTTGTGTAAAACGATCATGTTGTTGCTCGTCGCTAGCTGCCAAATGAGAGAAAATAGATCCGACTTTTAGTTGTGGATTCTGTTTGAGCAACGGGATTAATTGTTTGAGTTCTTGAGGTTCAAACCCTAGCCGGTGCATGCCGGTATCTAATTTGAGATGGATCGTAGCGGTCTGGTTTGGAGATAGATAATTGAGAAAATGGAGTAAGAGATTAATACTGTAAATCTCTGGTTCTAAATTATATCTTAAAAGAATATCAAAAGTAGCTTTTTCAGGATTGAGCACCATGATCGGGAGATCAATGCCAGCCTTTCTAAGTTCCACCCCTTCATCCGCATAAGCGACAGCGAGATAATCTACTTTTTGAAACTGTAAAAGACGTCCTACTTCATCGCTGCCGCTGCCATAAGCTGCCGCTTTGATCATGACCATTAATCGAGTATCTGGAGCAAGTGTCTGTTTAAAAATATTAAGGTTGTGCGTCAAAGCATTTAGGTTGACTTCAAGGCTTGTGTTGTGGCTTTTTTGAGCAAGACGATTGGCAATTTTTTCAAACTCAAAGTCTCTAGCACCTTTTAAAAGTATGATTTCTTTTTGAAAATCTTCAGCTTGGTATTGACTTAAAAAGTCAGTAGTGTTTTTATAGAAAAACGTTTTTCCTTTTTTGAAAAACTTTGCGATAGTTTCGATCGATTCGCCAATGCCGATGACTTTCGAAATGTTTTTATCTGTCAGTAAATGAGCAACTTCCTGGTATAGTTTTTTTGAGGATTTTCCACTTTGTAAAATATCAGAAAGAATGACCGTTCTTGCGAGTTGACCACTTTGTTGTTCTAAGAAATTTAGAGCAATAGAAAGTGATGTTAAATCCGAATTATAGCTATCATTGATTAGTGTAGAACCATTAATGCCTGACTTTAATTCTAGTCGCATGGCAATACTGATGAGATGTGAAAAACGTTCCTTGATTAGGTTTGCATCTAAGCCAATCTCCAATAAAACCAGCCAGCAGTGGATTGCATTTTCAACAGAAGCTGAATCAGAAAAAGGAATTCTTATGCTGATGTTTTGGCCTTTGTATTGTGCACTGATTTTATGCGCTCCGAGATTTGTGTTTTCTTCTTTAATGATTTGTAAATCAGAAGGTTGTGACTTTGACCAAGTGATTAATTTTTTATTTTTTAAACCTTGTAAAGCATCGTCTATTACGGGATGATCTTTACAATAAATAATTGTTTCTGTCGCTTTGAATAGCAATAATTTTTCTTGAATTTTTTCTTTTTGATTTTTAAAACCCTCATCATGAGCCTGGCCAATATTAGTAAAAATACCAATAGAGCAATTAATGATTTTTTGAAGGTTTTTCATCTCCTCCGGTTTTGAAATTCCTGCTTCAAATATTCCAAGATTGTGTTCTGCTTCAATTTGTAAAACTGAGATTGGAACACCAATTTGAGAATTGAAACTTCGAGGGCTTCTAACGATATTGTAATCGTTGTTTAGTAATTGGAAAAGCCATTCTTTGATGATCGTTTTTCCATTGCTACCGGTAATACCTATGACAGGAAGATGAAATTGTTGGCGATGATATTTTGCCAGATTATGGAGCGCTTGCAAAGTGTTTTTTACAAACAAGAAATTTGCTTCTGGAAAGTTTTTTAAAGTTATGCTTTTTGAAGAAATAACGAAATTTCGTACACCTTTGTCGTAAAGATTTGCAATGAATTGATGCCCATCATTACGACTACTTTTAAAAGCAAAAAAAATCGAACGCTTAGGAAAGTCAACTCTACGACTGTCAAAAATAATATGATGGATATCAGATTCAAAAAGCGAATCATTGAGCGGCTTCGCACCAATAATTTCTAAAATTTCTCGAATCGAATAGTTCATAAAAATATTTATTTTAACATCACTTCTAGGAAGTCCTTTCACTCCTCAGCACTATCGCCAAAGGCGACCTATCCTTTTTTTTCGACGCAAGAGAAAAACTACAAGTCCATCCCAATATCCTTCCGATAGTTCTTCCCTTCAAAATCAATCACCTCCGCATTTTTATTAGAAACCGCTAAGGCAGATTTAAAATCCGTTCCGAAAGAAGTAATTGCAATCACCCGACCACCATTAGAAAGAATGTTTCCATCAACAGATTTTGTTCCAGCATGAAAAACAATACTATCTGAAATAGAATCAATTCCTGAGATTATTTTTCCTTTTTCATAAGCCTCTGGATAACCTCCGGAAACCAACATGACTGCTGTCGCTGCCCGTTCGTCAAATTCCATTTTTATATCGTTCAATGTACCCTTGTCTACAGCATCAAAAATTTCAACTAGATCATTTTTTAAACGAGGAATCACGACTTCAGTTTCAGGATCTCCCATTCTACAATTATACTCAATCACATAAGGCTCATTATTCACATTGATCAATCCAATAAAGACAAATCCTTTATAAGTGATACCTTTAGAATTTAGCCCTGCAATAGTCGGCTTTATAACTCGATCTTCTACTTTTTTGAAAAGGGTCTCATCTACAAAAGGAACTGGAGAAACAGCACCCATTCCTCCCGTGTTTAAACCCGTATCACCTTCACCAATTCTTTTATAGTCTTTTGCCATTGGAAGAACTTGGTAGTCTTTGCCATCAGTAATAACAAAAACAGAAAATTCGATCCCCGAAAGAAACTCTTCAATCACTACCGTTTCACTAGCCGCCCCAAATTTGCCACCTAACATTTCTTCTAAAGCGGATTTTGCTTCTTCAATATCCTCAATGATCAAAACTCCTTTCCCCGCGGCAAGACCATCTGCTTTTAAGACGATAGGCGGTGTTTGAGTTTCGATATAGCTCAATCCATCTGCTAAAGTTGCTGGAGTAAATTCTTTATAAGCAGCCGTGGGAATGTTTAAATCGGCCATGAATTTTTTAGCATAAGCCTTACTTCCTTCCAACTGAGCACCTTCTTTCGATGGGCCAATCACATTAATCTTACTCAAAGCAGGATCATTTTTAAAAAAATCATAAATCCCTTCAACTAATGGAGCCTCAGGCCCTACAACACATAGTTCAATATTGTTTGCTAGCGAAAATTCTTTTATAGCAGGGAAATCTAATAAATTTAAAGGAACATTTGTTCCGCATTGAGCTGTACCAGCATTTCCTGGAAGAATAAAAAGTTGATCACAGGCTTCGCTTTGAGTCATTTTCCAAGCTAGTGCATGTTCTCTTCCACCGCTTCCAATTAAGAGTATGTTCATCCTTGTTTTTTGCCGGCAAAGATAGGAAAAATAGAACATCTTTCGTGCAAGCTAAGCTTTAATCACATGGCAATCGGAAGAAGCCTTTCATCAGATGATCATGTGATTGCTGAGGTTAAGGAAGAAAATCTTCTTGCGTTCGCCTTAGTTTTAATCATAGTGAATTGGATAATATGTTTTAACGACTCGTTACGGATTTCCTATTTTTTAATTACCTTCGCCACATAATTTTCGAAGCAAAAAGATGATTTCGTATATAAAAGGAGCAATCACTTACAAAAGTCCGACCCATATCATTGTCGAAGCGAGCAATATTGGCTACCATATCAATATAAGTCTGCATACCTATGCACAGATTGAAAAGCTTGAAACGGTAAAGATTTTTACACATTTAAATGTCAAGGAAGATAGCCATACCTTGTATGGTTTTGCAGAAGAAACGGAACGAAGCATGTTTGTTCTATTACTTTCTGTATCAGGTATAGGTCCAAATACGGCTCGAATACTTTTATCATCCATGACTCCGCAGGAAACAAGAACAGCAATTATTAGTGAAAATGTACCTGCGTTTAAGAAAGTTAAAGGTGTCGGTCCAAAAACTGCGAAAAGGATAATTTTGGACTTGAAAGACAAAATTATTAAAGATTCTGGCGAAAATCCAGTTATCGCAAGTCCGCAAAACAATACATTGAGAGATGAGGCGTTATCTGCTCTAGTAGCCTTAGGGTTTACTAAAATCCATGTACAAAAAGCGCTCAATAAAATCCTTAGTGCGCATCCCGGTGATTTGACAATTGAAGAGTTGATTAAGCTTTCGCTAAAACAACTTTCTTAACGGGTGATTTTCAGTCCTTATTTAAGGTCGGTTTTGAAATTCAGTTTTCAAACTATCTTGTTTAACGCAAGATTGCTTTGTAAAACTAAATGAAAACTTATTATTCTGTTTTCCGTACAATCGGAATACGAGTATAAGTTTTTGATCTATTGGACTGATAGGTCAAATTGTTAAAGTTTTAATTCGAGATAAATGCATTTGGCTTTTCTCGTTATTGGTGTAGTTTTCATAACAAGGTTTTGATGTAAAAAACTGGTATTCAGATTGTTGTGAAAATTCAATAAGCAAAACGGTATTGAGAATATGATTTTTCTGATTAATACTGATTAAAAAATAGCTTACTCATTTTGTTTTTTTGTATTCAGTCGATTTCTAGCAGGTGAAGCCGAAAACGAAATGTTGAATAAGTAAGCTCTTTTTTGATAGATACTAAGTAATCAGCATAAATCGTGAATTAATTTTTTTGAGAAAGAATCGGTCTTCGTTGGTTTGTCCAACACATTTCAATCGAGGACACATTTCCCATGTTTTAATTATGAAGATAGGACATTTTCTACTCTGTATTCTGATAGTAATTGGTATTGTACAATCGTCACTGGCTAGTTTCAGCGGTGCCATCGGCCCAGATGATCCTTATGCTCCAGAATATGTGATTGCGCAAGATACTATTCCGATACAACCACGTACCGGAGATTTTATCAACAATCCAAACTCCAACCCTTTCGACCTTAATGATCCTGCGGTTATTGAGCAAAATGTCGAATATGATCCAGTTTCTGGAAATTATATCATTACCGAAACCATTGGTGGTGAATTTTATCGACCTCCAACCTACATGACTTTCGAAGAGTATTATGAGTATCAAGCTGAACAACAAGAACAGCAATACTTTGAGGAACTTGGAGGCTTTAGTGATGGTAGTTCAAGTAGGAGTGGCCTCAAGGATCCCATTGATGGAATTGATATTAAGAAAAACCTGATTGATCGTCTCTTTGGAGGATCGGCGGTAGATATAAAGCCTCAAGGACAAATTGGTTTAACCTTTGGTGTAGATTTTCAAAAAGTAGAAAATCCAAGTCTGACCTTACGACAGCAGAGACAAGGTGGATTTGATTTTGATATGGATATCCGTTTAAATGTAACGGGTAAAATCGGAGAGAAATTAAACCTTTCTACTAATTATAATACTCAAGCTACTTTCGATTTTGATAATCAATTGAAATTATCTTACGATAGTGAAGCTTTTAGTGATGATGATATTGTAAAGAACATTGAAGCGGGTAATGTAAGTTTACCATTAAAAGGATCTTTGATTCAAGGTAGCCAATCATTATTTGGAATTAAAACAGACCTTCAATTCGGACACTTAGGATTGACAGTTTTGGCATCTCAACAAAAGTCGAGACGTCAGGATATACAAATTCAGGGAGGTGCTCAGTTTCAAGAATTTGAAGTTAGAGCAGATGAATACGATGAGAATCGTCACTTCTTCCTGACTCATTATAACCGTAGAACTTTTGAAAAAGCATTAGATAATTTACCTCAAGTAAATACGCTTTTTAAGATTAATAGAATCGAAGTTTGGGTAACCAATGATCGTAATGACCCGGACAATGTAAGAGATATTGTCGCATTAGCTGACCTTGGAGAATCTTTAGAGATCACCAATAGCGACCCAAGATACCAGTTACCTGCTTCACCAAGATATCCAGATATTAATGGAGAACTTGGTCTTCCTGGTCGACCTCTAACTGAAGGAGGAGCATTAGTAACTCCGGATGCCAATGACCTTTATACTGCAGTTCTTAATAATGGTAGAACCAGAAATTTAGATGATGCGGTATCTGTATTAAGTAATGTCTTCGGTCAAAGACAATCCAGAGATTTTGAAAAAGTAAGTGCTCGTCAACTTTCTTCTAATGAATATACTTATCATCCAGAATTAGGATTTATTTCGGTCAATGTTAATCTTCAAGCAGATCAAATTCTTGGGGTTGCTTTCGAATATGACTATAATGGAAAAACCTATAAAGTAGGAGAGTTCGCAAATGAATCATATTCTCCAGATTCTCTAGGTGTACTTTTTGTGAAAATGTTGAAAAGTACAACACAACGAATCGACCTTCCAACATGGGATTTGATGATGAAGAATGTTTATTCTGTTGGAGCATTTCAAGTAAACCAACAAGATTTTAAACTAGATATCTTTTATGAAGATCCGGGGAAAGGAGAAAAACGATTCTTGCCAGATTCTGAATTAGCAGGAGAGCCTTTACTTCAGGTTTTTAATCTGGATAATTTAAATGTACTCGGAGATCCCTGTCCCGATGGGGTATTTGACTTTGTACCCGGAGTAACGATTAATCCTCGAAATGGACGGATCATGTTTCCGGTATTAGAGCCTTTTAGTAATTCACTTTCGGATCGGATCGCCAGCCAAAGATTGAAAGATAAATATGATTATTTTGTACTGTATGATTCTACCATCGTTCGAGCCAGAGAGTACCAAGATTTAAACAGATTCACGATCAGAGGTAATTATAAATCTTCTGTGTCTTCTGAAATTTCTCTTGGATCTTTCAACTTGCCTCCAGGTTCTGTAACGGTAAGAGCAGGTGGGCAAACCTTACAAGAAGGTTCTGATTATGAAGTTGATTATAATATTGGTCGAGTAAAAATCTTAAATGATTCTTACTTGAGTTCTGGACTACCAATCAATGTCTCTTTTGAAGATAATACACTCTTTGGTTTTCAAACCAAAACTTTGTTAGGAGTCAGGGCAGATTATGAAGTCAACGAAAACTTTAATATTGGAGGTACCTATCTCCATTTATTTGAAAGACCTTTTACTCAAAAAGTAAATGTTGGTGATGACCCGATTAATAATAGGATATATGGCCTCGATGTTAATTTTAGTACCAAAGCACCTTGGTTAACCAGAGCTGTTGATTTTCTTCCTTTTATAGAAACGAAAGAAGAGTCAAACATCTCGATTTCTGCAGAAGCGGCGGTATTGAAACCAGGTCATGCTAGAGCGATTAATCAAAGAGATCCAGATGGAGATAAAAATAACGAAGGGGTAGTTTATCTGGATGATTTTGAAGGAAGTACTTCTAGCTTTGATCTTCGTACCCCAGCAAATAATTGGGTTTTAGCGAGTGTGCCTCAGAATGATGAGCAGAATAATAACCCGTTATTTCCTGAATCAGAATTAATTGATAATACATTATCAGGTGTCAATAGAGCACTCTTAAATTGGTATCGAATTGACCAAAGTGTTCGAAGTTCACAGGATAATGGCAATCCTTATACTGCAGCGATTCCGCAGATAGAGGTTTTTCCAAACGTAACTGTTCAACCCGGATTGAGTAACATTATTCAGACTTTGGACATGACTTATTATCCAGATGAAAGAGGACCTTATAACTTTGATATTCCAGGGGGTACACCTTACTCACAAGGACTTAGAACGGATGGGAAATTAGTATTACCAGAAACGAGATGGGCAGGTATTATGCGTTCTCTAAATACCAATGATTTCCAAGCAGCGAATATCGAATATCTAGAATTCTGGATGCTAGATCCATACTTAGAAGGAGATGACAATCCAGGGGATCTATACATTAATATTGGAAATGTCTCGGAAGATATTCTTCGGGATTCTCGGAAATTTTTTGAAAATGGATTACCTACAACGACAAGAAATGTAAGAGTGGATGAAACCAATTGGGGAAATATTCCAAGAGCACCACAAATTACAAATTCTTTCGTCAATGATGTAGCTGAAAGAGAACAACAAGATGTTGGATTAGATGGATTATCAGATGACGCAGAAAGATCTAAATTTGATGAATATCTGAATACGATACAAGGCGGTCTAAACCCAGCAGCTTTTGATACTATTCAAGCTGACCCTTCTAATGATAATTATCGATACTTTAGAGCGTATGAAGAAGATACACCAATCTTTGAACGATATCGTAGATTCAATATGCCTGAAGGTAATACTGGTCAACCTGAAGATGGGCGACCAACATCTTCAACGAATTTACCAGACTCAGAAGACATAAACAGGGATAATACCTTAAGTGAGACAGAGTCTTACTTCCAGTATAAAGTTCCTTTGAAAAATGAAGATGGAGATCCTATTCATCTTGATGCAGATACAAATCCATTCATCACGGATCAGATAGATGGTGGTGGACGTAGATGGTATCGGTTTAAAATTCCTTTGGATCAATACACTTCTAAAGTTGGAAGTATTCAGGATTTCAGATCAATCCGATTTATCAGAATGTATATGCATGGTTTCGAAGATGAGATCACACTTCGTTTTGCAAGATTAGAGTTGGTAAGAAATCAATGGCGTCGTTACATGAGGGATATAGAAGTATATAGAGATATTAATGATCCTTATGGTGCCGGGCCTTATGCTGGAGATAATAATGTAGTGTTTGATGTAAATGCGGTGAACATTGAAGAAAATGGAGATCGCGAACCTTTTGAGTATGTGTTACCTCCAGGGATTCAAAGAGAGCAATCAACGAATACCACATTCCCAGATATCCTTCAAAATGAGCAATCCTTATCGATGGAGATTTGCCATTTGAAACCTAGGGAAGCCAGGGCCATTTATAAAAATATAATCTATGATTTGCGGCTCTATAAACGACTCAAGATGTTCGTTCATGCAGAAGCTTCAAGCTTAGATGAAGCCATCGCTGATCTAGACGACATTGAAGATGGAGACTTGGGACTTATGCTGAGGATTGGTAGTGATTTTCAAAACAACTACTATGAGTATGAGATTCCTTTGGTCATGTCGAGGGATACGAGTTACGGACCAACAACGGAGCAACATCAGGAAGAAGTCTGGAAAGCCATTAATAATATAGATATTTCAATTGAGCAGTTTAAAAATGTAAAAAGACTTCGAAACAGCTCTGCTGATCCAGATGCATTTAACACACCTTTTGAAGTAGATGATATCATGAATATCGGTGGTGTTGATCGAATTGGAAAATTAAGAGTGAGAGGTAATCCGAATCTTGGAAATGTCAAGGGGGTTATGATTGGTATTGTCAACCGAAGTGAAGAAACTCACTGTGCAGAAATTTGGTTGAATGAGTTGCGTCTTAGTGGATTAGATGAGCGAGGAGGGTTTGCAGCTATTGCAAAAATTGATGCAAATTTAGCAGACTTTGGAACAGCAACAATCGCTGGTAATTATAGCACGATCGGATGGGGTGGTCTTGAAGAAAAACTGAATGACAGAGCAAGAGAGGAAGTCATCCAAATTGATGCTGCTGCTAATGCAGAACTTGGAAAATTCTTTGGAAAAAAATCCGGAATAAAAATCCCTTTTTATGCGCAGTATTCTCAAACAACTAGAATTCCAGAGTTTGATCCTTATGATCTTGATATACCGCTTAAAGAAAAATTAAGTGAGGTAGCAGATCCAAGAGCTAGAGATTCTGTAAGAAATCAGGCCATTGATTTTACAGAGATTAAAGGATACAATTTTACCAATGTTAGAAAAGAAAGAACTGGAGGTAAAAATTCTGGAAAGACGCCAATGCCTTGGAATATTGAAAATTTTGCTTTCAACTATGCGTATACTAAAACGACGCATCATGATCCAATTATATCGAAAGATGAAATCTCTCAGTATAATGGAGGCTTCGATTATAAGTATACTCGAAAAGCGAAATTTATTACACCTTTCAAAAAAATATTCAAAAAGGATAAGTATGTGAAATTGATCAGTGAGTTTAATTTTAATCCTTTACCAAATACTTTTGAGTTTAATACAACGATGAATCGACAGTTTCAAGAAACCTCTTATCGGTTTACGGAACTAGCACCTCAGTATAATACTTTCTTTAATAAGCAATTTACTTGGGATCGAAATTATAAAATGAATTGGGATATCACTAAAGGTTTGAAGACAACATTTAATGCTTTAAATTATGCGGTGATCGATGAATTGAAAGCGGCTGATGAACCTGACCCTGAAGTACGAAAACAACATATAGTTAATAACCTCAAAGAATTCGGACGGACTAAAAATTATGACCATTTCTTTACGGTCAATTATACATTACCGTTTAAGAAAATTCCTTTACTTGATTTTATTACCGTAAAAGCTCAATATCGTGGAGAATATACTTGGAGTGCTGCGGCTTTAAATACGACATACCTAGGAAACGTTATTCAAAATGGGCAACGTCGACAATTGACTGGGGATTTGAATTTTGAGACGCTTTACAATAAATCTAAGTACCTGAAAAAAATTAATGGGAAAGAACGAAAAAGGAATAGGAGAGGAGCAGCCAAATCGGGACGTAGTAAAGGTAAGGAAGATAGTAAAGATGGTAAAGGAAAAGACGGGAAAGACAAGAAGAAAGGTAAGGATAAAGATAAAGAACCTTCAAAAATGGAGAAAGCTCTAATTCGACCTTTGATGTTGTTGAGGAAAGCGAAAGTAGGATATACAGAGACCTTCGCTACCGTGATTCCAGGTTATCAAAATGAATCAAAAGCATTGGGGCAAACACCAGGATTTGATGCTCCAGGCTGGGCATTTATTTCAGGATTGCAACCTAATATTGCCAATGATGATGTCTCAAATGATTACTTGACTAGAGGTGCAAATAAAGGTTGGTTTGTGGATACGGTATTGATTAATCAACAAGTGACCCAGAATTATACACAGACTATTGATGCACAAATTTCTATCGAACCGATCAAAGATTTTAGAATTGACCTAGAAGCGGACAGAAGTTTTACAGAGAATAGATCCTTGTATTTTAAAGATACTTTGTCAGATGGTATTCCTGATATTCGACACGTACTTCCTAGAGAAGTTGGATCTTTTTCCATGTCTTATTATGCATTGAATACTTTGTTTAATGATGACATCATTGGATTATTCCAAGATTTTGAAGCGAACCGATCTATCATCTCTAAAAGGTTAGCTCCTACTGCAGGAGCCCATCCAATTGATGGACCAGACTTTAGAGAAGGTTATGGTAAGACTCAGCTTAATGTTTTATTACCAGCCTTCTTGGCTGCTTATACAGAACAGGATGCGAACACGGTAGATGTAGATGCGGATGATTATACCAAAGTTTTATTCAAGCAAATACCAAAACCAAATTGGAGTGTGAGTTACGATGGATTGGCGAAGACGAATCTTTTCAAAGATATCTTCTCCAAGTTTACTTTGACGCATGGATACGCTTCTGGTTTGACTGTTAATTCTTATAATACAGATAGTGATGGGTTTACTGGAGGAGTTGATTTAAATCAAAATTTATTCTCTAGATTTGAAATTCCACAGATCGTAATCGATGAGCAATTCTCACCATTGTTAGGTATTCAAATGGAATTACAAAATGGTATTTCTATGGATCTTGATTTTAGAAAATCGAGAAACCTACAGATGAGTTTTATTACTTACCAATTAGCAGAGACTAAAACTTCAGAGTATGTCTTTGGATTTGGATATACCATGAGAGATGTAAATATTGGTTTCTTGACAGGAAGTAAAAAGAAGAAGAAAAAGAAAAGACCTGGAAAAACAAAACCAGATCCTAATAATCCAGGAGCACCTAAGACTGAAGAAAAAGGAAGTGATTTGAATGTAGAGTTTAATTTCTCATTAAGAGATGACATTACGATTAATCACTTATTGGATCAAGGAGTAGCAGAACCAACTCGTGGGTTGAGACAGATTCAGTTTTCACCTTCTGTAGATTATGATATCAACAAACGATTGAACGTTCGACTGTTTTTCGATTATAGTAAAACAACTCCTAAGACTTCGGCATCGTTCCCAATTACGAATACTCGTGGTGGGGTAACTGTTACCTTCTCTTTAGAGTAAGTTGGAAAGACATTTTTGTGAAAAGTCTGGCAAGAGAAATCTTGTCAGGCTTTTTCGTTGAGACACGATTCATTTTGAAGTGGCAAAATTTGCTATTCCATCAAACTCAGTTGCATGAATATGTAGCCTAAGCGGAATCTCAACCTCTTTTTAATAGACCAATCCTTACGATTTGTCGAAAGATTTAAACCTTTAATGGATTATTAACTATTTTTCGGAGCTATCCAATGTTTAATAAAATATCCAAAATTTATAGGATACTTTTTTCATCGGTAGTAAAAGATCTTTGAAAAATATGGTAATACCTAACTAGGTTTTATAGCATTTGCTTCTTTAATATATAAGACTAAAAGTAAAATTTATAAAACATGGTTGTAAGGAAGGAAGTCTTTGATTGTACTTAAAATCGTTAAAGGTCTGTTAAATGCAAGAAAAGAAAATATGTAAATGATATTTTTGTAAGAATCCAAACGTTAACATATTCACTTCAATACACAAGAATGGCTGAAAAATTCCTTAATTTTAGACCAAAGAGCAGTCTGTGTTTATTGATCTAGTGTTTTTAAACTGATTTATTAAACAATATTTATCTCAAAAACTTAACCTGCTAATCTCACATTTAAATGAATAAACGAGCGATATGGGCGATAATTGGCTTAATGAGTACCGCACTCATTGGGATTATTGTACTGCAGGTTTATTGGATCAATTGGTCTTATCAATTGAGTGAGAATCAATTTACAAAGGATGTTTTTTCTTCTTTGAATAGAGTTGTAGACAAATTGCAGAGGATTGAAGAAAAAGAGGAAGAATTGGAATTATTGTCTTTGACCTCTGATGTAGTTGTAAAAGAAGTAAATCAAGAGGTTTTTGAAAATGCAAAGGCTAATAATGATGATGTTATCTTAAATCATCTTAATCAGGAACAATGTCAATGTCCTGATTGTCAAGAAAAACAATTTGAAGCATGGCGAGAGCGAGAAAGAATCAGGGAAAGAATAAGAATCAGCAAAAATAGCAACCCTGAAGCCATAACTGAACGTATAGATATTAAGTTGCTTGATGAAGCAATTCAAGAAGAGTTGAAAAATCGAAATATCAGTCTGGATTTTAATTATGGGATTTATTCTAATAAAGAAAAATCATTCGTAATTGAAGATGCGCATTATGTGGTTCTGGATTCAGGGCCTCAAGCTTTTACTCCAGGATGGAAAAATCTTTATAACTCGAATTACAGAGTTAGTCTTTATCCAAATGAGCCGAGATCTCCAGGTGCTTTGATGATACATTTTCCTGGGAAAGTTGGATTGTTTTGGGGAGGACTTTGGAAAACATTATCAGGAGCTATCATTTTTACAGCATTGATCTTGTTTTGTTTTGCATACACCGTTGGGGTGATTTTCTTTCAAAAAAGAGTGGGGGAGATGAAAACAGATTTCATCAATAATATGACCCATGAATTTAAAACTCCAATAGCAACCATCTCATTAGCAGCAGATAGTATTACCAGTCCGATGATATCAGGAAATGTAGAGAAAGTGAAAAGATTTGCCAATATCATCAAACAAGAAAATAAAAGAATGAATAACCAGGTAGAAAAAGTTCTACAAATGGCTTTATTAGATAAAAAAGATTTTAACCTCAACTTAACGGATATTAATATCCATGATGTTATCCATATGGCCGTAAATAATACTAGTTTGCAGGTCGAGCGAAAAGGGGGGGAGGTTAAAGCAGCTTTAAAAGCATCAAAACCAGTTATTCAAGGAGATTTAACGCATATTACAAACATTATTCACAATCTATTGGATAATGCTAATAAGTACTCTCCTGACGAACCAGATATCACCGTACACACCAGAGATGTCTCAAATGGCGTTGAAGTAATAGTCGAGGATAATGGAATGGGAATGACGAAGGAAGCAAAGAAGCATATTTTTGATAAATTTTATCGTGTACATACCGGAAACAGGCATGATGTCAAAGGTTTCGGACTCGGATTGAGTTATGTAAAAGCGATGGTAACCGCACACAACGGTCAGATTGATGTGAAGAGTGAATTAGGGAAAGGGAGTAAGTTTATTGTTACTTTCCCGCGTCAATCTGCTAGGTAAATAAAGGTTCAATACAAATTGTAATTGAGCTAATTTAAAAGGTAAAGGCCAAGGCTTTTATAATTTTTGAGAACTAATTCTTTTAGCAAAACGTATTTAAGATGACAGCTAACAACAGAATACTATTAGTCGAAGATGATCAAAATTTTGGTGACGTATTACGTTCATATCTCGAAATGCACGAGTTTGATGTAACACTTGCTACCGATGGAGCTGCTGGTTTAGAAAGCTTCCGTCGTGGAGAATTTGATCTTTGTATCTTCGATGTAATGATGCCCAAAAAAGATGGATTTACTTTGGCAAAGGAAGTAAGAGAAAGAAATGCAGAAGTGCCAATTATTTTTCTAACGGCCAAAACCATGAAAGATGATGTGCTGCAAGGATTCAAAATCGGAGCAGATGATTATATTACTAAACCATTTAATTCTGAAGAACTTTTATATCGGATTCAGGCGATCATGAAGAGAAGCCAAGCGAAAGCAGATCCGAGAGAAGAAGTAAAAGAATTTAATATTGGGCGGTACCATTTTAATTTCCCGTTGCGAATTTTGACCTTCACAGAGGAAGAAACAGGTGATCAGGAAAAAGAAAAATTGTCTCCGAAAGAAGCTCAATTACTTCGAATGTTCTGTATGTATATGAATGATATTCTTCCAAGATCGGAAGCACTTACTAAAATCTGGGGCGAAGATAATTACTTCACTGCTCGTAGTATGGATGTATTTGTAACTAAGCTTCGAAAATATCTGAAAGGAGATTCTAATATCGAGATTGTAAATATCCACGGTAATGGATTCCAACTTTTAGTAAGAAGCGGTGAAGAAGTCTAGGTAGACTTAGGTGTAAAGAAAAAATTACTCCAGCTAGCCAATAAAAAAGCTCAAGTTTCAATCGAATCTTGAGCTTTTTTGTTTAACTCACTCCAGTATTCCTATCCTTGGTTATTCAACCAATTCAAAACCTCACCCGTTTTCTTTTTCGCTATATCTGCAGGTAAGTCAACTCGTTTTTTTGAAAACATATCAACGGCAACTTTTCTAGGTGAATTAGGATCAGTCGAGTCATTAAAAATGATGAAGCGATTGTTTTGAACATTTTTGGCAACCTTTGTATTGATTTTTAAAGCTTGAGGAAACATTTTATCTAAGTCGAAAAGTGTTCCTCCTGCATCAATATCCGTCGTTGGAATAAATGCCTGATAGCGACCCGCTACATCTTCAAGTATAAAGAGATTATTAAATTCTCCAGTTTTAGGAATTGGATATTCTGCTACTGGCAAAACAGGTTTTGGATTTTTTACATCAGAAATATCGAAAGCAAAATTTCCAAAATCAACTGAATGCCCGAGTAGGTAATGTCCCCAAACGGTAAAACCTTTCACCATTCCAGATTGAGCATCAACAGCTTCATGATCAATTAAAAATTGAGGAACAATTGGACCAACCAATTCTAGGTTTTTTACATCAAAATAATAAGTACTGCTATACCCTTGAATTGCGAGAATTTGATTTTTAGACTCATATGTTTTTGGAATCAAGTAATAAGGAAAATCCGCACTTCTATTTATCGGTAGTGTTTTTTCCATGGTTACGGAACAATCCGTAGTATTGAAAACTCGCAATATTCGATGACTATCGCCAAGCTCCTTATCAGCTGTGCTATTATTGGCAACAATACAGATCTGTTGTTCGACATCCTGAAGCATGCAGATATTTTTTTCATAATGCTTATCGGTCACCTCGCATTTATTTTGCGCAGGACTCGTAGCTGGAGCTGGCGTACTCGTATCAGAAGCAGTTCCAGTGGTTGAAGCATCAGAACCATTTGTAGAATCCGTGTTTTCAGTATTTGGAGTATTACCTGTCGTCCCTCCGGTATCTGTACCTGTTGGATCACAGGCAACCATAAAACTTAGGATTAATAGAAATGCTATTTTATTTAAAACTTTCATCTTAAGATTATTTTTTTCGCAATTTAGGCAAAGACGAGGAGAAATGCTTTAAAGTGTTAAATTTTCGTTTAAATACGAAATTAGTCGTAGTTCCGTTTTGAATTACGAAGATATTCGTATATAATTGTATTACGAAATTGTTCGTAGTGGTTAAAACAAGAAATAAATGAAGAATAATAATGAATTAAAACCTACCGAAGGGGAATTGGAGATTCTACAAATCTTATGGGAGAATGGTCCGGTAGCTGTTCGATTTGTGAATGACAAGCTCAATATAAGCAGAGAGGTCGGATATACAACGACGCTTAAGATTATGCAGATCATGGCTGAAAAAGGCTTGGTCAAACGAAATACAGAAAGTCGGACCCATATCTACGAGGCTTTTATAAATAAAGAGGCAACTCAAAAGCAGTTGCTTCGAAAATTTGTGGATACAACTTTTAGAGGCTCTGCGATGAAAATGGTCGTTCAAGCTTTAGGTAATCATCAAGCATCGGAGGAAGAATTAAAAGAGATCAAAGCCTTGATTGAAAGAATCGAAAAGAAGGATTAAGATCAAGATTCCTTATAAACCTCAATTAAATTTTAAAAAATTAAAAGCTATAAAATATGGATGTTTTACTAAATTTCATTTCCGAGGATTTAATCTATGCATTAGGTTGGACGGTGATGCATTCAATCTGGCAAGGCTTTTTGATTGCGATAATCATGGCTTTTGCTTTTCAGGTATTAAGAAAAAAATCAGCAAAAGTACGCTATGAAATTGCAACCATCTCTTTATTTATGGTATTGGTTTCTGCGGTGAGTACATTCATTTGGTACTTCGGATCAGCAGGTGAAATCATTGAACAGCAAATGACCTTGTCGGGGCAAACCGTAGTCGGGGAGCAACTATCCGATACAACGATTTTACAAAGTTTTAGAGAATCTTGCATCGCTTATTTTAATAACCATTTACCGATGATTGTTTTGATTTGGATGGTAGGAGCTGGTTTTTTTATCCTGAGATTATTCGGAGGCTTGATTTATATTCAAAGATTAAAACATCAAAAGATTACTTTGTTGTCTCCGTATTGGCAAAGCAAAGTTCAGAGCATTGCGGCGAAAATTCCAAATAAAAAAGTAGTGCAAATTTTTGAATCTGCATCAGTTAAAGTTCCTATGGTGATCGGGCACCTCAAGCCTTATATTCTTTTACCAATTGGAGCCATTAATCAATTGGATGAAAAAGAGGTTGAAGCAATTATTGCTCATGAGTTAGGTCATGTTTTTAGAAATGATTTTCTTTTAAATATAGTCTTGTCTTTTATCGAAGTCTTCTTTTATTACCATCCTGCAGTCTGGTGGATCTCTGGGAATATCAGATTGGAAAGAGAAAATTGTTGCGATGATATTGCTATTAAAATTTGCGGAGATTCTTTGATCTATGCAAAAGCATTGGTTCGCTTACAAGAGATAAATACTTATGCGCCAACTTTTGCAATGCCTTTCTCTGGTCAGAAAAATCAATTGCTAAACCGGATAAAAAGAATTTTAAATCAGCCTCAAAGCCGTTCCAATATAGTGGAGCGAATGGCCGCAACTTGTTTTCTATTATTGGCGATTGTCTTTATGTCGGTTAGCCCAAATCGAATGGATGCGGAGGTAGAAGAACCAATGCTTATTGTAGAAGGGGTAGAGAATCTTAGCTCAAATGATTTTGTTGAATTAGAAGCCGTCGTTCAGGATACTGTTCCTGATGAGAAGAGAGTATTACGTGGAGAAAAGCTTGAGATTACTCGGAAAGATGGAGAAATTACGAAAATCGTTTTAGATGGAAAAGTGATTCCAAAAGAAGAATATGAAAGCTATGATTATATAGAAACAGAAGGAGGAATAACAGTGAAAGGGGATGATGTGCCAAAGCTTTTTGCGGATACTATTTCCTGGGGATCAGTTTTTGAAAAGGCAAATTCTCAAGTATGGTTTGATTCACTTTCACCTGACCCTCAAAGAGAATTGCCAAATGCTTTTAAAGAAAGGTTTGCGAGTTCTAAAAGTCAACAGACCATAACTAAGCAAAAAAACGGAGAAGGCCAGACTGTAATTATTTTGGAAAGAGAGGGGCAAGATCCTGTTGAAATTGTGGTGGACGAAGAGGAGGATATCATCATCGTAGAAGGTAACGAATTGGAGGATGGCGATACAGCGATTATTCTTGAAGAAAATTCGAGCCCTTTTGCTTTAAGGCAGATGAGATTTAATTCGCCTGATTATGAATTTTTTCAGGAATTTGAAATAGAAGAAGATGCTAAGAATCAATTTTTAAAAGAATATAAAGAAGGCAAGTATTTCTTTTTTGATAATAATAAAAATGTATTTGAAGATACTATTCCTTGGAAAGATCGGAAGATTATTCGTGAAAAAAGAACAGCGGAATTGCAAGCTCATCTTGAAGCTAAAAAAAATCAATTGTTCGATCATAGAGCAACGGAAAGAGGTATTGTACAAAAAAGATTAGAGCTTTTTGAGCAAGCGGATGAGATGACTAATGAAGAAAGAGAAAAAGTTTTAAAACACTTACTAGCTAGAGTCGAAAGAAATGAAAAGTCGCTCATTGAAAAAGATGAAAGATTAAAGAAACGACATGATCGACTAAACAAAAAGTCTCGAGAGTCTCATGAAGAGCGAAAATTATTTCATGAAAGAAATATGCAAGAACGTTTAGAATTACTAAATCATCGCTCCTCTAATAATGTCGCATCTAAAATCGCTTCCGAATTAAAACGTGATGGCCTTATCGAAGATAAAGCCGATTTCTCTTTTTCTCTTTCTGAAAAACGACTTAGAGTCGATGGTAAAAAACAACCAAAAATAATATTAGAAAAGTATAAAAAATTATATAAAGAAATAACAGGGAATGAGGTCAATGAAAAATCATCATTTCAAATTAATATCAGTAGCAACTAATCCTAATAGTTTGCCACTGAGACAAAACATTTAATAAAATTTTTTAAACCATAATATAGATTATAATGAAAGCTTTAAAAATGAACCTAAGTATTTTGACTGCGATTATGCTCTTCGCAGGGACTGCCCTTTTTTCACAAACAGAAGAAGTCAAAAAAGATAAGAAAGTTGTGATTATTACGAAGACCGTTGATGAAGATGGGAATATTCAAACAGAGAAGATAGTCAAAGAAGGAGATGATGCGGATAGTTTTATTTTTAAAAGTAATAATGGAGATCAAATAATGCGTGGAAATGTAAACGTAGACGAGGTCAATGGAGAAAAACAAGTAAGAGTAAGAATTGATAAAGCCGGTGGGGGAGAGGTAGAGGTTATTGAATGGGATGGTGAAGGAGAAATGCCTGCGAATTTACTAAAGACTTTGGAAGAAAAAGGAATACATATGGAAATGAAAGAAGGGAGTAATATCTTTCAAATGAAGTCCAATGATGCGCCAAATAATGCCTGTCTTGGTGTGATGATTGGTGCAAAAGAAACCGTAGAAAATATTAATGGAGAAGAGACTACGATTACAGAAGGTGGATCTGAATTAGGCGTTTCTGTTCTTGAAGTTTTAGAAGCTAGTGCCGCGGCTGATGCTGGTTTGGTGAAGGAGGATGTCATAACAACCATCAATGGAACAACAGTGTTAACGATCCAGGATTTGTTAGATGTGTTATCACCGCTTGAAGCAGGAGCAGTAATCAATATAAATTATCTTCGAGATGGAGCGACACTGCAAACTGAGGCTACGTTGAAAGCTTGTAGCAGTAATGTAACAGAAGAGATTGAAGAAGAATTTGAATGGGAAGGTGAAGATGGAGAAATCATGAATATCAGTGGAGATAAAATAATCTTCATAGAGAAAGAAGGAGGTGCTAATGAGAGAACGATTGTTATTAAAAAATATAAAAAAGGAGAAGGAGAGATTGTTGAAGGATTTGAAATAGACGAAGAAATAGAATTAGATGGTGATGAAGATGTTGATTTTTCTAATGAGAAAAAACAAACACTTGATTTGGAAACTATTGATATATTCCCAAATCCAACTGAAGGAAAATTGACGGTTCAGTTTACTGCTCCAGCTGTAACTACAACTGTGAAAATCGTTGACTTGAGCGGAAGAGAAATTTACAGTGAAACACTTAATTCGTTTGATGGAAAATACAATAAAGAAATAGATTTGAGCGAAGTTGCCAAAGGAGCTTTAATTCTTTCTATCCAACAAAATGATAAAGTATTTTCAGAAAAATTAATCTTGCAGCGTTAAATGTAGACTAATATAAGTACTCGTCTTTGATGTTCGTGTCTCCAATTAACTGAAATAGTTTTACAGCTTCTAAGTAAATAAAATTGTCTTGTTAGATTGATGGTGCAAAGAATCATAAAAAGCCTTTCGGATAGCTCTATGCTGTCCGAAAGACTTTTTATTTAAGGGATAAATGTAAATAAAAAACACTGGAACAAACGACTTTCGCCGCTTGACCAGTGCTGCAAACCTCCGCTCTCATTTTCGTAGGTTTCTTAATGTATCTTCAGGTATATGGTTATATGCTCTATATCAATTAAGTGTTTGATTCAATGTATTGAATCAAGTGTTTTAAATGTTTAACATGCAGAGTTAATTTAGACTAGTTGTCAGTGACAATTAGAATTTTACAGGACACAACAGGCTAGATATTGAATTACTTAGTGTAATTTAAATTGAACGGAGAGTATTGTGGAGATTTTTTAGCTTTAGAGAAATTCAAACTAGCATAATATATAACTTCACAAAGTTACTAAAAATTAATAACTACTTGAGTGAAGTTTTTTTGTTTTATTTCATTGGGTGTTTACGTGTTTTATAGTATTAGCATTTGGGTTTCTTTTATAATCTGACCGAAAGATAATAAAAAGTTCTAACATGTCACAATTGCTATTTTTTCAATATGTGACAGGTTTGAAATTATACATAATATAAAAATAGTATATATAATTGACTTCTGCAAGGAAAAATGTGATTATCAATCAGGTGTAAAATTATTATTATACTTTTATAATATATAATTTTCGTCATCCGAATTATGTCACTTATCAATTATTGACCATTTTTTTGCTGATAAGTGACATGTTTTTAATAAAAAAAAGAAAATTTATTTTTATGAGTTTGAAAAATAACGCTATATCGTTAGAGAGGTTTCTAATAGTATTGATTTAAAATAACGATAGAAAGAGGGCATATTAAAAAAAGGTTTAGAACTTCATTATCTTACTATTCTTTATAAAAGCAAATCTTTAATTATGTTTTACTCCAATACAAGAAAAATACTCTTTTCATTTCTAGTTTTGTTTTTGGGGGGGATTATCCCTCTTCAAGCTCAAGTCAGTTTTGCTGATATCTCTACTACTTCAGGTTTTGCTGGAACTGGGCCGAATTTAGGAATCTCCATAGGAGATTATGATAATGATGGGGATGATGATGTTTATGTCTCCAGAAAAGGTGAAGCTAATTTGTTATACCAAAATAATGGAAATAATACTTACCAGGAAGTTGCCGAATCTTTGGGACTTGCATATACCGGAAATACCTTGGCGAGTGTTTGGGGAGATTTTGATAACGATGGTGATTTGGATTTGTATCTAGGGAATCGCGAAGAGCCAAATGTTTTTTACCAAAATAACAATGACGGAACTTTTTCCGATATAACACTAGATGCAGGAGTAGGATATTTGGGTAAACCAAGGTCAGTCCTGACTGCTGATGTTGATCAAGATGGATATCTAGATATTTACGTTGCTAATCTAAATGAGGAGAACGCGTTATTTAAAAACAATGGACCTGATCCAATGACTGGTCAAGTCTCTTTTACAAATATAATTATGGAGTCAGGAACAAGCGATCCACAAGCTTCTATGGGCGCGATGTTTTTTGATTATGATAATGATGGGGACTCAGATTTATACTTGACCCATGATGCTAATCAACCCTATAAATTATTCCAAAATGATGGAACTGGAAACTTTGTAGATGTATCCGCAAGCTCTGGAACCAATTATTCAGGCCAAGGAATGGGTGTTGATTTTGGAGATATCAATAATGACGGGTGGTTAGATATTTACATTACGAATCTGAGTGATAATACACTATACTTGAATAATGGCGATGGTACGTTTTCTGACATTTCAAATGCAGCAATGATTACTGATCCTGGAATGGGCTGGGGGACAACCTTTTTAGATTATGATAATGATGGCCTTCAAGATATTTATATGGTGAATGACAGTTACTTCTCTCCACTACCAAATATTTTATATAGAAATAAAGGAGACAATACTTTCGAAATCGTTTCCGAAAATTCTCCGATTGCGAGTATGTATGGAAGTGTAGGAATGGCATGTACGGATATGAATGCTGATGGCTTAGTGGATATCTTCGTTGCAAATGGTGGGAATGTTGATGGCAATCAATTGTTTAAAAACGAAACAGCAAACGCTGGAAATTGGTTTCAACTAAAAACAATCGGCACCATTAGTAATCG
>CAKZTD010000367.1 GCA_937921595.1 uncultured Saprospiraceae bacterium | reverse complement strand
GCGCAAGATATAATTGTGTCAATAGGTGAGGATGTGATTTATTCTGCAAGCGAACAAGGACTCCCTGCTTATTCTGGAGGAGGAGATGAAAATGAAGCTTTCTATGTTCCAATTTCTATAGATGTTACCGGTTATGATGGTCAAGAAGTGAGCTTAGTTATTTCAAATCGAGTTTGTTGCTATTATCAATTTCTTGACCTTGATGACATCTGTATAAATGTGAATGGAATTTGTGATAGCGATGGTGATGGTTGTAATGATGATGTTGATCCGCATCCAGAGTCAAATGTTGATGCTACAGTAATCATCGACGGTTGTGATTCAGGAGTCAGTAATGTTTTTGTATCTGAAGATGGATGTAGTACCATGTCTGACCTCATTGCTGATGCTGCTGCTGCAGCAACGAATCATGGAGATTTTGTCAGTGCAGTAGCTGCGTTAACTAACGCATGGAAACAAGCCGGAATCATCTCTGGTGCTGAGAAAGGAGCAATTCAGTCTTGTGCTGGTGGATCCAGCTGGCCTTTATAAGATAAAAGTATTTGATTAATTAAAAAAGCTTCTTATTTTTTTAGCGAAAAAATAAGAAGCTTTTTGTTTTTTTAAGGAAAGAAAACTTATTTCAAATCCCGCCCAACAATATCTTTCGCCAATTCCTCCAAGTCAATTCCAATAACCTCCCTATTCACTTTCAAGACTTCATCTCGATGATCCGGAGGAAGATTTTTAAAACCATCTTTAGCTCCAAGAATCATCCCCGCAACAGCAGCGACCGTATCATTATCTCTGCCATAATTCACAATGAATCGCATCGTTTTTTCAAAATCCCCAGCGCCATATTCCATTCCTGTAAAAAGAATTTGCCAGATTTCACCAGCATGAAAAGCGATGGCTTTCTGTTTCTTTTCTAATTCACTAAAAATATAATCCTCGCGAATCCAGTCTTCTTTTGAACCTAAATATCCTTCAGGAACAATTGCCTCGACCGTATCTTCGATGATAAGATTTTGGGATTGTTCCACAAACAAACGAGATTCATTTGCAATCGCTCCAGCCAATCGACCAATGAGTCGGCTATCATTATAATCATAAGGATCAACATAAAGGTGGATGTCTAAAATGCTGTCAATGTCATTGGTTTGAAAAGCAATACTGGTCATGGCCGCCACCAATCCTGAAATGTCTCTGGCATATCCAATATCAAAAAATGCATGCTCATAAGCTTTGGTATAAGCAAGCTCTGGAGACTTTTCAATGAGCCCAAACATCGGTGTGTACAACATACCTGCACAAGACATTTCTCCACCATAGAATCGGTTTTGTGCTTGATGCAATTCAGGGCCACCTTTTTGAAAAGCCATACTTACTCGAGCCCATTCTTTGATCCAATTGAGCTGGCCTATTTTCTCATCGAGGATATCCGTAGATCGTAAAGTCTCTTCATCAGAAAGTTTTTGAGCAAGCGATTGGTAGTAATTTGAAATATAATCCGCAAACTTTTGATCAGAAAGATTACCTCTGTTTTGCTTAAAATATTGTCCAACCAAATACTTCCAACGTGTATCATCCGTCGTTGCTCCGGAAACCATATTGCTTCGCCAAGTACCCTCTGGACTTTTCTCCCGAAGGGCAGTGGTGAGGCCATTGATGTAGCCATATTTTTTTTGAATATCAGCTCTGTACCACATCTCTGTACTTGCGCCCATAGCATCGCCAATCGCTGATCCGACTAAGGCACCTAAGACTTTATCGTAGTATTCGTCAGGGCTGAGTTCAATTGAATTTGTAACTGAAGATGTTTTGGGAGGCATAGGAATATTTACCTCATTACCAGTATTTTCGTTGCAGGTTGATAAAGTAATGCTATAGATGAAAGTTAGGAAAATCCATTGGATGTACTTCATGATAAAATCATTTTCCTAGCTGTTTTTAAAAGGTTTGCCTTTTCTTCGATACTTCTTTCCAAAGGTAACTGAGCCAGGCCAATTAGTCTTCTCATGATTTCAATACCAGCGACCTGATTCATTAATTTTTTGTCTGCTTCTCCAGTGTATTGATTGAAAATGGTATCGACTGCTGTAGGATTTTCATTGGCCATGATGAGGTGAGCAGACATGACACCAAGATCGAATTCTGCAAATCCATTAAAGCTAAATTCGGGGTCAATGATATAAAGATTTTCACTTTCTTTCATCCAGCTTCCCGGATAATAATCTCCGTGAATTAAAGTGTCTCCATTTTCTAGGTATTGATCTCCAATGGTTTTTACCACTGTTTTAATGGCTTCATCTTTTTTATAAGAAAGAGAAAGATCTTGTAAGCCAGATTGAATATCATCCAATTGGAAACCATTGTCTTCCATAAAAGGTAGGACGAAAATATGCTGGTAATTCAGTTGGCGAAGAGAAGTATTTTTAGGATAACCTGGATCAAATTTACTTTGATGGATGTGGTTTAGGATTTTTGTGAATTTTGAAATAGCAGAAGAACTAATGGTTCTCTTTTTATAAATAAAAGTCAAGTCTTCACACTGACCTAGATCTTCAATCATCATCAAATAATCAGCTTTGTCATAGGCCAGTATTTTGGGAATGTGAGCTTCCAGTTCTGGACTTTTGATCCTATCATAGAATTGATATTCTACATCGATTCGATCAAGTGGCGCTTCAATTTGCTGGTATTTTTGAACATAAGGTCTGGATTGTTTTAGTATAAAAGATCTTTGATCTGTTTTGATCCTCATGACCACATTCATGTTCCCTTCACCAGGTTTTTCGATGCTTTTTATTGCAGCATCTTTTGTCAACCAGCCTTTAGTCTTTAAAAGTAATTCAAGATCTTCAGCCTTTGAATCTAGATTTATATATTGCAAAGTTTTCGTTTGTTTTTGTTTTGTAAAATCAAAAATAATGATGATTCTTGTTTTTATTTTCATTTTTTATCTCAAGGAAAAGCATGTTTTAATTACATTTAGGAGGCTATTCACTCATTCACTTTTTTTCATTCTCCTAAAACATCGGCAAAGCCGGTTTATTATTAAGTATCTTTTCAATCTCTGCTTCAATTTCACTTGTAATCAATGGGATAACATCTAATGCCGTAAGTGTTTCTTTAAGGTGTTTTAATTTAGAAGCTCCTAGAATAACTGTACTGACATTTGGATTTTTTGCACACCATGCGATGGCGAGTTTTGCCAAACTAGTGCCCATCCCTTTTGCCAAATCATTCAAAGCTCTGACCTTTTCTAATCGTTCTGGTGTAAAAGATCTTTCTTTTAACCAATCTAATCCTTCCATACTTAGTCGAGTCCCTTTTGGAAAAGCATTCAGGTATTTGTTTGTCAAAACACCGGAGGCTAGGGGAGACCAGATTGTTGTTCCTAATCCTACCGTTTTGTAAATTTGATTAAAATCCACTTCCACTTTTTCTCTATGAAACATATTGTATTGAGGTTGTTCCATGACTGGCCCAATCAATCGCAATTCCTTAGCAACCATATGCGCTTCCATGATTTCCTGAGCGGACCATTCTGAGGTTCCCCAATATAAAATCTTTCCTTGTTGGATCAAGTGATTCATTGCCCAGACCGTTTCAGAAATCGGAGTGTTTTTATCAGGACGATGACAAAAGAACAAGTCCAAATAGTCAACCTGTAGTCTTTTCAAAGCAGCTTCACAAGCTTCAAAAAGATGCTTTCGACTCAATCCAGTTTGGTTTGGCAATTTTCCACCATCACCAAAGAAGGCCTTGCTGGAAACCAAATAAGAACTACGATCCCATTTTTTCTTTTTTAGAATAGCACCCATGACTCTTTCAGATTCTCCTTTTGCATAAACTTCTGCATTATCAAAGAAATTGACTCCATGATCATAAGCTAGATCCATGAGTTTTTCAGCGATATTATCTCCGATTTGTTTTCCGAAAGTTAGCCAGGAGCCTAAAGATAGAGTACTTACCTGAAGGCCAGATTTACCAAGGTATTTATATTCCATGTCGATGATTTTGTAAGTGTTTAATCTCAGCAAGATAATTATTAAGTAGGAGAATTTTAAGACCAGTGGATCTTCGTTCTAGCGAAAATTTCTTTTTTTTTGAAAAATGGTCTGAATCTCATGCTTTTAGAAGTGTAAAATCACTTACAAAAAATATGGTATTTACTTAATTGGGAGGTCAATTTATTTTCTTTAATAAAGAGAAATTACTATTGTTTTATAACTCGCTTTTGTAATCTTTTACTTGTTTCTTTCACATTTAGAAGGCTATCCGCTCTGTTCCAAATTCACCCATTTGCTCATTTCTAAATAGGTATTCAAAATAGGATAATAGTTTAGAAATTACCTTAGAATTTACTTTGTGCTTTTGCCACTCCCTTCGGCATTATATTTGCATACATATTATCAAAATATATATTTCGTAAATACAAAGGAGATCAGACTATTATCAAACCGCCCTCCAGATATTTTCTGATACTTCTAAATAATTGATTCACACCATTTTACCCATGAAAGAATTATTTACTTTTATCTTGCTTCTAAGCATGTCTTTCTTTTCCGTTCTTCAAGCCGAGGAGCGTTCCATCACTGATTTAGAAAATAAGGTTGAGCAATCTACAGGAAATTCCAAGGTGAATGCCCTCAATGATTTGGCAGCTATGTTGGTGGATGAAAAACCATTAGATGCATTGGAATATGCCAATGAGGCTTATGAAATGTCTCTCAGGATGGATTATCCGGCAGGAATGGCAACAGCTTCAGATAACCTCGGTATTCTGATGCTAGATCGCTATGATTATGAAAACGCAATGAAATACTTCGTTGAGAGTTTGAGTATTCGTAATACAATGAACGATAAAAAGGGAATTGCTACTTCAAAAAACCATATTGGCTGGGTCTTTTATCTTCAAGAAGATATGAATAGTGCCTTGGCTAATCTTAACGAAGCATTACAAATTCGAAATAAGATTACGGATTTTGAAGGTGCTGCCTCGACGCATGAAAAACTTGGATATGTCTATTTGTTTAAAAAGACATATGGAAAAGCCAAGGAGCATTTTGGGCAAGCAATGGAATTGCGTATTGAAATGGAGCAATTACCAGAAGCTGCAGGCTTAGCAAGTCACATGGGTAAGATTGCTTCGGACATGGGAGACCCTGATGGTGCTTTGGCTTATTATAGTCAATCATTGGATTTAAATAGCTCTTTACAAGATGTTCCAAACATCGGTACTGATTATAATAATATAGCATTGGTTTATTGGAACCAAGCGAAAACTAGTGCTTTCGATAAAGAAGAGTTATTAGAAGAAGCTTTGGATGCAAATGAATCTGCTTTTAAAATTAGAAAAAAGACTGGCGATAAATTAGCATTGGCAGAGACTTATCAAAACTTCGGTTCTATTTATACCGGGATGGGTGATAAGAAAAATGCTATTATAAACTTAGAATTATGTACTGCGCTTTTGAAAGAAATCGGAGCAGAGCCTGGAACCCAATTTATCTTTCAGAATGTTTCTAATGCATACCAAGAATTAGGAGATTTTAAAAATGCTTATAAATATCAACTAGCTTATTCTAAAAACAAAGAAGTGATTTTCAATAAAGAAAAATCTACTGCGCTTTTAGAATTGACGACTAAATATGATTCTCAATTTGCAGCAGAAAAGAACAAACAAAAAATTACCGACTTAGAGAAAGAACAGTCTTTTAGTAAAAAGATCAGTTACTTCTTAATGGCAATGGTTGCTTTGGGACTTTTACTTTGTGGTGTATTATATAATAGTTACCGTTTGAAAAAACGTGATAACAATTTATTGAGAGCGAAGAATGATGAAATCGAAAGACAGAAATCAGAGATCAATGCTAAGAATGAAGAGTTGAATGGTAAGAATGATAACCTTGATGATCTTAATCAGAAATTGGTTACTGAAATGGCTGAAAGAGAATCGATCGAACAATCTTCATTTGCAAGAGAGCGATTCTTAGCGACTATGAGTCATGAGATGCGTACCCCAATGAATATCATTATTGGATTGACACACTTATTACTTTCTGAAAATCCAAGAGAAGATCAAATCGATCACTTAAGAACACTACAGTTTTCAGCAAACAACTTGGTGGTATTTATCAATGATGTATTAGATTTCTCTAAAATTGAAGCTGGTAAATTAACTTTGGAAAGTAGAGAGTTTGAACCTGCTCAGATTTTGACAGAAATTGAAAAACGATTTGAGTTACCTTCAAATGATAAAGAACTAGAGTTCGTTTGTAATTATGATAAAAAGATTCCTGAGGTACTCCTTGGTGATCCAGCGAGAATGAATCAGATTTTAACAAACCTAGTTAGTAATGCCATCAAGTTTACACACAAAGGAAAAGTTGAAGTAGATATCGTTCTTGAAGAATTAAATAAAAACGAAGCGACTATTAAATTAGTAGTTGAAGATACAGGAAGCGGAATTGATGCGGATAAATTGAATGAAATGTTCCGAAAATTCTCTAGCAATTCCAATGATGATCTTTTTGAAGGTTATGCTTCATCAGGATTAGGATTGGCCATTACGAAGCGTTTGATTGATCTACAGAATGGACGATTAGAAGTGGATAGTGTCAAGGAGAGAGGAACAACCTTTACGGTTTACCTTCCGTATAAAGCGATCAAAACAGAAGATAGAAAGCCAACAATTGCTAAACCAGCTGATTATGGTCACTTAGTAGGAAACAAAGTTTTATTGGTAGAAGATAACAAGATCAATCAGTTAGTGGTAGCTAAAATGCTTAGAAAACTAGGCATGGAAGTAATCACCGCAGATGATGGTTTAGAAGCGTTGGAATCTTATTCTAATCAATACTTCGATCTTGTTTTGATGGATATTCAAATGCCAAAGATGGATGGATATCGAACAACAGCAGAGATTAGGAAATCATCGGATCCTCGAAAGAGAGATGTGCCGATTATCGCTTTGACTGCTTCGGCTTTCTTAACTGAAAAAGATAAAGCAAAATTATTCGGTATGAATGATCATGTTGGAAAACCATTTGGACCAGATGATTTATTAGAAAAAATCAGTAACTGCTTAGTGGTTTATAAGACTTAATCAAGTAGCTAAATAAAGACAATTATAAAGGGTTAGAATCGAAAGGTTTTAACCCTTTTTAATTGCGAAGTTAATGGACAAATAGAATAACAAAATCGAAATAATTCCTAGATAAGAAAAACGTTATTAGGTTTTCGGTCACTCCTAATGCCGAACACCTAATACCGTTTCTTTCGTGGTTAAATTAAATTCGTAAAGGTCAAGTGAGTTAATGATCATTGTTTTTGCGCACTTAACTATTTTATGGTCACTTCCATCATAACTGGCTGATGATCAGAAAAAGCAAATTTCATATCAATACCTTTTACAGATAAAGCATTAAGGTTAGGGGAAACCAAGAAGAAATCAATCAAAGTAGTAAAGGTTTCTCCTTCTTTATAAGGATCGCGATTACTTCTGTTTGTTGCTACAGTAGGATCAAAAACCCA
>CAKZTD010000366.1 GCA_937921595.1 uncultured Saprospiraceae bacterium | reverse complement strand
ACCTATCTCCTCAGAATTGACATTACTATCTCTGGTTCTATGGGATATAAACAATCAGTAATATGCTCCCTATCGAGCAGCAACGACATTACAGACCATAGTTGTTACTGTCCTTTTGTATGTGTTACAGGAAATTTTATTTATGGTTAGATAATTAGGACATATTTGCCTGCTTTATATGATCCTCGCCAATATTAAAAATTTAAGGTTACAAATCCCAAAATGGATGTAGCATAGAAAGCGAAAATATCATTGCGTGGAGGTGATTCAACTTAACCAAGCATATAGGTTTTACAACTAACATTTGACTTAGTGAGAAAACAAAAAAAAAGTTGCTTTGAATACTATAATAGATTCAAAGCAACTTCTAGTAATACGAATCGCTTTCTCTTAAAACTTTCCGTTGTTGTTCTTCCACTTATCTTTCGCAGGTATGCTTTGGATAACATCCCAATGTTCCACAATAAGTCCATCTTCTAATCTAAATAGATCATAGTAAGCGACGTGATCACCCGGAGCATTTCCAAAATTCCCTTCACTTACAGCCAGAACAAAATTACCTTCACCTAAGACCATATGATTTTTTGTATAAATCATAACCATATTATTCTCTGCAAAAGATTTCATAGCGGCAGAGAAACCGTCCAATCCATCCGCAACACTCGAGTTATGCTGATAATATTTAGCAGAACTAATGTAGTTAGTAACCTTATCTCCTTTTCCTTGTATTAACACGATTTCGATCATGTCTTTTACTACCTTCTTATTCGCTTCTGTCTTATCACGATCCGTAATGTCTGTAGCACCATCGAATTGCGTCCTATCACTAGGATTAGGTTTCGTTATTGGACTAAGATTATCCCAATGTTCTACAATCATTCCATCTTCAAATCTGAAGATATCAAAACCTGCCTTCGGTCCAAAGAAATCATATTTCGTATGAGAGAAAGTATAATTTCCATCTTGAAAAGATCTTAGCACATCTGCCTTGAACCCTCCCTTAGGTGGATGAGCAAGCACATCCCCAAAACCCGATAACCCATCAGCTACATCTAAATTGTGCTGGATATATTTATTTGGATTAACATATCCGATTGGCTCTTTACTTCCGTTTTCAATGCTTTCTACTAAAGCAACGGCTTTTTGTTTTTCTGACATTTTCACTATATTTTCTTTTTGAATTAAATTGGTTGCGCTATTATTAGTCTTACAGCTACCAAAAAAAAGTAGAATCACCGTTGATAAAAACAGTGTTGTATAAACTTTCACTTCTATAAATTTGAATTAAGAAAATTATTTCCCAGCCTATTGAGCAATAAATGCTTCAGCTTCAGCAGCAGCAACAATTGACTCTGCTATGGCATAATCTGCTTCCTGAATCGCTGCATCAACTAATGCAATGGCAGATAAAGCATATTCTTCAGCATGTTTAGCTCTGCGTATAGCTCTCTTCGTATTACGCTCTTGATTAAACTCTTCAAGACTCGAAAGAACCTCTTCTTTTTTGACTTTGGCCTTTTCCTGCAATTCAGTCAAGGAATTTTTTGATTCAGTCTTCTTTTGTTGCATTTTTACTTTGGCCTCATTGAGAGAGGCTTTTGTATTTTCCTTTACATTTTCCACTTTTGCTTTTGCTCCATCAAGTTGTTTATGGAAACGATCTTTTAATTCAGTTAATTTTTTTGACATTGTATGTTCTTATTTGATTACATAAATGCTAAAATTATTGAATTCTACTTTTCCTTGTCTTGAACTAATTCAATGATGGAAGATTTTTTCTTAAACAATATGATTCTATATCTAAGTCCCATAAACTACACGACTTTACATAGATTATTGTTTCCCAATCTCCATTCTTCTCTTTAGTTTACTGAACCATTCTGGGCTCAGCCCCAAGAAGTGAGCCATATTCTTAGAAGAAACTCTACTGACCATAGAAGGGAATTTTTCAGATAAGTACTGATAGTACTGCTCAGGTGTACTTATTAATTTTTGAACTCTTGCTTCTTGCACTATAACACGACCTGAGGTAATTCCTTCGATATAAAATTTATTGAAACAAGGATATTTCAAGACCCATAAATCAAAGCTTTGTTTACTAAATCTAATGATAGTTGATTTTTCCAAAGCCGTGATCTCATATTTAGTTGGTTCGTTAAGGTAATAACTATCAGGCGCCGCTGCCATACTGAAAAGGTCATCAAAATGAAACCATATAGCTTTCCTTTCCCCCTCATTAGTAAATGAATAGACCGCTAAGCTTCCTGAGGTAATAAAGTATGCATACTTTTGCTTACTTCCCACGTTAACCAAAATTTCGTTCTTGTTCAAGCTCATCACATTTGACTGAACTTGCATTTCATCCCAGAGTTCAGAGCTTTGCAATTGCATATTACCTTCTAAACTAGCTTTTAATATATCGTATGCATTCATTTATATTAGCTTTAAATACAAAGTTAATAATTTGAAAATCGATACAAATCATACCTTACATCAGGCTTAGAGAAAATTGCCATTACTAATAAATAATTATTTATTAAAAATCGTAGCTCAATACAACTTCCAGAACTTTAGAATTAAACATTCATTGTATTAAAATCAATACGATACGCTACAGACATGCGTTAAAATGACATTTCGCTCAACATTGAGTCGACAATAAACCATCTAAACCAGTTTTAATATAATTATAGACTCGTTATTAACCCAAAGTTACGTTTTTCTGATATTTAGCTCAGCATCCCAATATGCTGTCATTGTAACGATCTTTCCATCATCGTCAAATTCAAACATGTCTATAACATCAATCTCCATATTCCCCAAAGGCAAATCAGCATCAGTAACATTTTTCTCTTTATTCATGGCTTCAACTACTACAGTCATTGCAAAGGCAACCCGATTCTGCGAAACTACAGTTGGACTTTTCTGTACCAACTGAGTCCCTTTCTTTGCGGCACCTTTATAATATTCCATAATAGCATCCTTCCCTGCCTTAACAGGCGCTCCATAAGGATCTTGTACAGTGGCATTTTTTGCAAAAAGATCAGCTATACCTCTTGGGTTCGCTGAGTTAAAGCATTCAAAATATGTCTTTACTGTTTGAATCATCAACTGTTTGTTCATCTTATAATAGTTTACTTAAAAAAA
>CAKZTD010000365.1 GCA_937921595.1 uncultured Saprospiraceae bacterium | reverse complement strand
CGCTGACTCTCCTCATCCCAAAGTTTATGTAAAGCACATTTCAAGCTTTCTTTGAAAGTCAAAACGGTAACATACTTTTCGAAAATCGGATTCTCACGATTACACTTTTCCAAGTTATAATTCGGGATCAAAGAACTCAAATGGTGAATATGGTGAAAACCAATATTTCCTGTCAACCAGTGAAATACTCTTGGTAATTTATAATAGGAACTTCCTTTAATGGCTGAAAGCAAATACTCCCAATTCTCTTTCCATTGTTTATAATTTTCCTCATGCTGATGTTGGATATAGAAAAACCAAATCGCAATGATTCCAAAAAACACAATGATCGGTGCTTGAACCAAAAGGAATTTTTTCCAACCGACTAAAAATCCCATCGAAATATAAACAATGGTAAGAATCAGATTATTTCTCCATAAAGCTTTCTTTTCCTTGGTCCATCCTTTCATAATTTCATTAACACTAGGAATCCGACTATGGATCGTCAAATAATAAACCGGTCCAATCAAAAACATCACCAATGGACTTCTGTAAATTCGATATTTCCATTGTTCTTTTTTCGACAGAGCTTTAAATTCTTTCACCGTAAGTGTTTGTAGATCTCCGATATCTCTCGTCTCTAATTGTCCATTATGTGCATGATGAAAATTATGAGATCTAGCCCAATATTTATAAGGGATCAAGCTGAAGTAACTACAAATCTGCCCCAACACATTATTCACTTTTCTAGATTTAAAAAAGGATTGATGGCCACAATCATGTTGAATGATAAATATTCTAACTAGGAAAAAGGCATTTATAATACCTAGCCCTAAAGTAAGCCAGTAAGAAACTTCCAAACTGAGATACATCAATATCCAAAGGGCAATAAAAGGAAGAAAAGAATTGAGTATTTGAATAATTGCTTTTTTCTTATCTGGCACCTGATAATCCTTAACCTTTTGAGGCCAGTCCTGAAGTACCTTTTTAATTTCTTCTGTTCTAGTCATTTTTCTGAAATTTTAAAATCTGGGCAATTTTACTGCAAAGATAAAGAATCACCCAAATTAACAGCATATTTATATCCTAAAAGTCAAGCCTATAACCTTGGATCAATCTTATTTTCAAATTAGGCTTTTATTCTTTATGTTTATAGTTCATTGAGAAATACCTATACAAAAATGGTTTAGACAAAATATAAACCCATTTTCTATCTGCTCAATTTAATTTTCAATCAAACCAAAACGATGAATAAATTTACACCTATTATCCTAAGTTTTCTCTTCAGTATTTCATTGCTTGCTCAAACACCTCAACCTCCTGCTACTTCTGCGGAAGATCGATTAGAAGGCTTTGAGCAACGAAAAACCCTATTAAAACAATCATTAGTCAAAAATGTTGCGTTTGAATCTGTTGGGCCTACCGTTTTTAGTGGTCGGGTTGTAGATCTTGCAGTCAACCCAAAAGACCCTACAATCTTTTATGTGGCTTATGCATCAGGTGGTTTATGGTATACTGAAAATAATGGTACAACACTCACGCCAGTTTTCGATCATGAAGCCGTGATGACCATTGGTGATATTGCGGTAGATTGGGAAAGAAATATTATTTGGGTCGGTACTGGAGAAAGTAATTCTAGTCGTTCTTCCTATTCTGGTTTGGGAATGTATTGTAGCAAAGATGGTGGAAAATCCTGGGAACATCGAGGCCTAATTGAAAGTCATCACATTAGCCGTATCGTTTTACATCCTAATGATCCAAATACACTTTGGGTTGCTTCTCTAGGTCATTTATATTCTGAAAATAAAGAGCGTGGAATGTACAAAACTTCTGATGGTGGAAAGACTTGGAAGCAGACCCTTTTCGTCAATCAAAACGCTGGTGGAATTGACCTTGTCATTGATCCGGAGAATCCAGATATTCTATATTCCGCCATCTGGGATAAATCCCGACGTGCTTGGAATTTTGTAGAAGCAGGAAAAGGGTCTGGTATTTACAAAAGTACCAATGGTGGAGAAAACTGGTCAATGCTTAACAATCCAAAAAGTGGTTTTCCAAATGGCGAAGGTGTTGGAAGAATAGGTTTAGCCATTTATAAAAAAGATGGTAAAACGGTTTTGTACGCTTTACTAGATAATTATTTTAGAAGACCTAAAGATAAAAATTCGGAAGCAAGTGATGGTTTGACAAAAGACAAACTTCGAAACATGACTGCTCCTCAGTTTTTAGAATTAAAAATGAAACAGGTAGCAGACTATTTGGAGGATAATAATTTTCCAGAAAAATACACTGCAAAAAAAGTCATCGAGATGGTCGAATACAACAAAATTAAACCATCCGCATTAGCAGAATACCTTGAAGATGCCAATAGCCTTTTATTTGATACGCCAGTGATTGGTGCTGAAGTTTATCGATCCGATAATGAAGGGAAGACATGGGCAAAAACACATGATGGTTACCTCGACAATGTTTATAATTCTTATGGATATTATTTTGGAACAATTCGAGTTTCACCACATGACCCTAATAAAATTTATATCGCTGGTGTTCCCGTTTTACGATCCAATGATGGAGGTAAAACTTTTAAAAATATCAACGGAGCAAATGTCCATGTTGATCATCATGCGCTTTGGTTAAGTTCGACCAGAGACAAACACATTATCCTCGGAAATGACGGAGGTGCAGTAATTTCTTATGACGATGGTGATAGCTGGATTCGTTGTTCAACTCCTGCCGTCGGTCAATTTTATAGCGTAGTTTTAGATGATGCAAAACCATATAATATCTATGGTGGTTTGCAAGATAATGGGGTTTGGGTTGGCCCAAGTTCTTATAAAGAAAGTACGCGATGGCAGCAAAGAGGAAAGTATCCATATGAAGGAATCATGGGTGGTGATGGCATGCAAGTCCAGGTCGATAGTCGAAACCGAGATATTGTTTATACTGGTTTTCAATTTGGAAATTATTTCAGAATCGATCGTGCTTCAGGAGCGCGAACTTACCTCACTCCAAAACACGAATTAGGGGATCGACCATATCGTTGGAACTGGCAAGCACCTATTCATTTATCCGTTCACAATCAGGATATATTGTATATGGGTTCTAATAAATTGCTTCGTTCTTTTAATCAAGGAAATGACTTTGACGAAATCTCTGGTGACCTAACCACTGGAGGAATCAAAGGTGATGTAGCCTACTCTACCCTTACTTCTATTCATGAATCGCCACTTAAATTTGGATTAATCTACGTCGGTACAGATGACGGTTATGTACATGTGACTCATGATGGTGGAAACACCTGGAAACGTATTTCTGATTCTTTTCCAAAACAAATGTGGGTCACCAAAGTACAAGCCTCTACCTTTGAAAAAAGCAGAATTTATGCTTCCTTAAATGGTTATCGTTGGGATGATTTCAATGCCTATGCTTATGTGTCGGAGGATTACGGAAATACTTGGAAACCAATCGGCACTGACCTTCCAAAAGAGCCAATCAATGTCATCAAAGAAGATCCTAAAAATCCAAACATTTTATATATCGGAACAGATCATGGTGTGTATGTTTCTTTGGACCGAGGAAAATCTTTCCAAGCAATGAATGGTGGATTACCTGCAGTTGCTGTTCATGACGTAGCGATTCACCCAAGAGATAATGAATTGGTTTTAGGAACTCATGGTCGATCTTTTTGGAAAGCAAGTGTCAATGAGATGCAGCAACTTAGTGATAATATTTTAGCAAAAACGATTCATGGATTTTCTATCGATAAAAGAAGATATTCTAGTCGATGGGGATCTATCCGTAATCAATATTCTGAAGCGTTCGAACCTTCTATGAGTATTCCTTTTTATTCTTCAAAATCAGGTAATATGGTCATCGCTATTAAAACGGAGAAAGGTGATATTTTAAAACAAATGACTCATAAAGCAGACCAAGGATTGAACTATGTAGAATATGATTTGACGATTGAAAAAAGTAGCGCTAAAAATTACAAAAAATATCTCGACTCTATAAAAAAAGAAGGAGATGATCCAGTGGAATTGAAGGAAGCAGATAATGGAATGACTTATTTGAAACCAGGAAAGTATGTGGTTGAAATGAGTAAGGATGGCAAAACGGAGAAGAAGGATTTTGTGGTGTTTACAAGGTAAAATTATGTGTTGATGTAGTTTATATATACTTTTCGAATAAGGATTTAGTTCTCGTTCTTTATCCAATATTAGTATTAGAATGAGTGAATGAAAGAATGAGTGAATATTTGGAAAACATCTAAGCATAAAGCTTATTTTTGTTACGTTTGGGAGTCTATTCACTCATTTTACAAATTTAATTTCAAAAGTGTACAGCAGTATAATATAATTGAATGGCTCATCTACCCTACATAACTACATCACCATATAATCACATAACCATATAATTTTTCGAAAACAAACCATGAGTGAAGAATTAAATCTAAG
>CAKZTD010000364.1 GCA_937921595.1 uncultured Saprospiraceae bacterium | reverse complement strand
GTAAAATGATGACCGTTTTAGGTGGATATGAAGGGGATTAAAAGAATTACTCATCCTAATCTCATTAAAACCTACCGAATACTAAATACTTCTACCCTAACTTGCTACGTAGTCTAAGGAATTTGGACGCTAATAGTTTTTAGCATGGTGGTATGTAAATAAATTGTGGGATTTGAGTGCAGCAGCAATTATAGGGTAGGTATAAGGGTTGCTTACTCTTTTGTTTTTTGAAAAAAAGCGGGGTGAAAGAGAGTTGAAGAAATAGATACAAATCATAGGTTGACGATCATCTGTTGCAATATCAACTCTGGGTAATAGGCATAACAAGTAGTTAAAGGTAACTGCTATAAGAGTGAATCGAATAAAAATCAGAGAATATTGATATTAATGCTCATGGGAAGTTTGATATATCTTTATTGCTAAACCAAAAATCCCAATAGATCCTAATATTAACAAAGAAAACTTACCTAGTATATTTCCATAGTCCCATCTATACATAGCTGTACAAATTAGAAATAGAACAAAAAACCCAAGGGCTAGATCATTGATAATATTCTTTAGACTACCATATTTCATCTTTTTTTAATATTTTAAAAAAATATATTAAGTAGAGGTAGTAAAAGCACAAACGTTTATAATAACTAAACATTTGTGCTTCACATAAAAGGCTTAATTCTTTTTTGGATATATTATGAGAATAAAATTAAGATGCCTTCCTAAATTTTCGCGCAAATAGAAAACAGGTCAAGGCAATTCCTCCCCACTTAATAACATCTTCAGAATAGTTTCGATTATTACAGGCTGAATTGACTAAAGTTTGACAATTATCTGCAAGTAAACGATACTTCTTTCGAGTTAAAACAGCATTAAGGCCAATTTTAATAACATCCATTTGTGGATTCAGGCAATTCACTTTCTTTACTCTGATCTGTTGTCCTTGAGCATAATCTTCAACTGTAGTAATATGGGCAAAACCAGGGAGAGGATGATTATGAATAACAAATCTCTGCCCTGTTTGATAGTGTCTCCCCAGCAAAATTCCAGTATGCTGGATAGTTCCATTTACTTTATTCCTTGTGAGGATTTTACCTGAAAATTCATCTAAGCAAATACGGATATACCTGTTTTTAGAAAAATATAAATGCACTAAATCATTTGCATCTATTTCATAATTCTGTAATAACATAAATAAAATTTAAATTAAATAATATTAAATGTATAATATAAAGGTCGAAAAATCAACTTTATTTACAATTTACTAACAATAAAATCTAAAAAAATAGTTTTTTCATCAAAAAAACGCTATTTTTAGAGCAAATACCTCAATTTTAATAAAAAAACATGTTAATTAAATTTACTGTCGGTAACTATAAAGTTTTCAAAGAGAAAACAACTTTAGATCTAAGAGCAACAGCTATTAGTGAACATACAGCTAGTCATGTGTTTGATTTAGGGAAGGATAGATTATTGAAAAGTACAGGCATATACGGAAAAAATGCTGCGGGGAAGTCAAAGTTAATTAATGCCCTAGAGTTTATGAAAGCATTTGTTTTTGCCTCATCAAAAGATATGCAATCCAATGAATTGATATATACAGAATCTTTTAGATTAAATACAGCTACTGTAAATGCTCCTAGTTTTTTTGAAGTAGAATTTTTACTCAATGATATAAAATACCGATATGGGTTCGAAGTAACTTTAGAAATGGTTAAAAAAGAATGGTTATTTGAAAGGAAGAAAACAAAAGAATATCCTTTGTTTTTAAGACTGGAAGATGAATTTGATGTTGATTATAAAAAATTTCCAGAAGGAAAAAACAAAGAATCTTGGACCAGAAAAAATGCTTTATTTCTTTCCTTAGTAGCTCAATTAAATGGCTCCTTAGCGCAAAGCATTATTCAATGGTTTGAAAAATTAGTCTTTGTACATCATGTTTGCGGTTGTGAAGAAAGTGGATTTACAGAGTTTTTTTTAGAAGATAAGGAAGATAGGAAATTAGTTGTTCAAATGATTAAAAATGCGGATTTAAATATTTCTGACCTAGAAGTAGTGCGATTTGAAGATGCTAAAACCCTGAAAACAGGAAAGAAGGTAGAATCACCTGATGACAATGTGTTAATAAAAACATATCATCCTCTTTATAATGAAAAAAATGAACAGGTTGGCTTAGAAGATTTTGATATGTACAACGAAGAATCTAGTGGTACCATTCGTTATTTTGACTTAATAGGTTTTATGATTGAAGCTATGAGAGAAGGAGAGATACTTATTATGGATGAAATGGATGCTCGTTTACATACTAAATTATCACAGGCAATATTGATGGAGTTCAATTCTGAAAAAAACACCAATGCTCAATTTATTTTTACTACTCATAATACTAACTTGTTGAGTAGTGACTTATTAAGACGTGACCAAATTTATTTTGTAGAAAAAGATCAATATGCTTCCTCCAAGTTATATTCTTTAGTAGAGTTCAAAATCCGAAAAGACACCAACTACGAATTAAACTATTTAAAGGGAAGATATGGTGGTATTCCCTTTATTAATGATCTTTTTAATGGCAAAAAAGAAAAAACGGAAGCTTAATTTTCAAGATTTTGTAGATAGTTTAAATCGAGAAGATATTCCCAGAGTCACTGATACTAAAGTAGAAAGACAGTATTTTTTAATTGTTACTGAAGGTGAAAAAACTGAACCTAATTATTTTAAAGGACTAATCAGTCAATTACCTAATTATTTGGTACAAGTAGAAATTCTTGGAGAAGGAGCTAATACAATCTCTGTAGTAAAAGCTGCAATTCAAAAAAAGAGAGAAAGAGAACAACAGCTTCTTCAACCTAATTATGATGAAGTTTGGGCAGTATTTGATAAAGATGATTTCCCAGCAAAAAACTTTAATGGTGCTATAAATCTAGCTAATATTGAAGATATAAAATTAGCCTATTCAAATGAAGCTTTCGAGTTATGGTATATTCTACATTTTCAATATTTAGATGCTGCCATTAATCGTTCTCAATACATTAAAATACTCAAAGAAATCTTAGGAAGTTATAAAAAGAATAATACTCAAATGTACCAAATATTAAAGAAAAAAGGTGATGAATCTAAAGCTATTAAATGGTCTGAAAAATTATATAAAGACTTATATGTAAACAATCCTGCTGAAGAAAAACCTACTACTTTAGTGCACCTATTAGTTAAACGACTCAATGAATTTAAAGAATAGTTTTTTCCTCTTTTGAATGCAAAAGTGCTAGCCTTTCCAATAAAAAACGAAATAAACTCTGTTCATGGAATTAGACGGAAATACAAATAAGTTGGTATCCTATTCTCGAGCAGGTGATGTATTCCATTATCGATGGGCAGCCAGGCGTTGTTTAAGGTTGATACAACCAACATCAAACTTGGAAATGGTTGTTATCGAAGGGTCAAAGGAGAGTAAAATGGCAGGTGAGTATGTCATTGATGTTTCCGAATATTATAATGACACCGATTTTGAAAAGAGAATTGAGTATTATCAATTGAAGCATACCACAGTCCAACAAGACAAACCTTTCACTATAAGCAAACTGAAAGATACAATTGTGGGTTTTTCTAAGAGATACCAACAACATGCAAAAGAGAAATCTTTAGATGGAATCGTTTTTACTATAATTACAAATCGAAAGATTGCTGAAACCTTTAAGCAAAACCTAGACGCCATAGTCAACAGTCTAAAGGTTAATAGTAAATTTAGTCAAACCCTAAAAAAGTACACTAAACTTGACGGCAAAGAATTAGTTCGATTTTGTAGTTTATTGAATTTAGAAGATAGCAAAGGAGATTATAATGTTCAGAAAGAAGAATTAAGAGTTGAAATGGCTAGATTGCAACCTGGTTTAATAGATACAGCTCAAGTTGCTAGCATAGTTTCATTAGTACAGGATAGGGTTCTTCCTGATTCTGATGGAAAAATAATTAAAGAGGATGTCCTAAGACCTTTCGGCGTTACTTCTGAAAAACAGTTATTCCCTGCACCTCCACTATTCGATGAGTTAGATAACATAACTATTAGAAATCAATATCAGAGTTTATTGGATATAATTATGGTTGCGGATCAACCTCTAATTATTCATGCGGAAGGAGGTGTTGGAAAATCCGTATTTAGTCAATACCTAATAGAGGCTTTACCTGAAGGTTCATTGGGAATAGCTTATGATTGTTTTGGTTCTGGTAAGTATCGTAGCCGGAGCGAACCCAGACATCGGCATAGAGATGCACTTGTTCAGATTTCTAATGAACTAGCATCTGTGGGACTCTGTGAAAGGATGCTCGTACAGAATACCACACAGGAAAGTGATATTATGGATGGCTTCTTAAGTCGAATTGACTCAGCAATTAAATCATTAAAGATAATCACCGATTCTGCGAGGCTTGTTATTATAATTGATGCTGCCGACAACGCTGAAATGGCGGCTCAAGAATTTGGTGACTCATGCTTTGCAAAAGAGTTATTAAGAGAGAAATTCCCTCAGGGCTGCAAACTAGTATTACTATGCAGACCTGAGCGTACACATTTGTTAAAACCATCAGACTCTATTCCTCTGCTTAACCTTCTCCCATTTTCTAAAGAAGAAACTTTTAAAAATTTAAAAAATTGGTTTCCGACAGTTGATGAAGGACAGGCATTTGAATTTCATAGATTAACAAGTGGAAACCCTAGAGTGCAGATGAACTCAATAGAAGTAGGTCATTCTTCAGTGAAGGAATTATTAGAATACCTTGGTCCATATGGAACAACTGTTGAAGAGCAAATCGAACAGCAATTAAATACCGCAGTTCAAAAAATAAAAGACGCTTTATCTGATGACTATCAAACCAAAGTGGACAAAATATGCACAGGATTGGCGAGTTTACCCCCGAATATTCCTATTGAGGTTTTATCACAGGCCTCTGAAGTGAAATCAGAAGATGTTAAGAGTTTTGTTGCAGATATCGGTCGCTCATTATGGATGCTCGATTCTTCAGTTCAGTTTAGAGATGAGCCTACTGAAACATGGTTTCGAAACATTTATTTAGGCTCTAAAGAAGACTTTAGTGGTTATATCAAAGTCCTGGAACCGTTGGCTAGCAAGTACACTTATGTAGCAGCAGTACTCCCCCAACTTTATCTCCAGGCTGGCCAGTACAATGAACTAATTAGCATTGCATTGTCTGATAAATTACTACCTACGAATAACCCTATAGATACCAGAAATGTCCTTGTGTATCGACTTCAATATGCTTTTAAAGCGGCTCTCAGGCTATGTAAATATGGTGATTCTGTCAAGCTTGCTCTAAGAGCTGGGGAAGAAGTCGCAGGAGATCAAAGGCAGCAAAATCTGTTTCAGAACAATATAGACCTTCTTCCTAAGTTACAGGATAAATCGAAGGTTCAGGAAATTGCCTTTAAAGGCCTTTTAAAAAGTGGGTGGGAAGGTTCGGAGAATGTATACACAGCATCCTTACTTAGCGAAATTGAGGAATACCAAGGTGAGGCTAGTGGCTATTTGAGGTCTGCTGTGAATTGGCTGCATATATATTTTGAAGACTCAAAGAAAAAAAAGGGTCGAGATAAAAGAAGTGATATCAGCACTGATGACATTCTGGAAATAGCTCTGGTCCACCTAAATCTTAAAGGATCAAAATCATGCCTGATATTCCTTAATGGCTTAAAACCAAAGGAGGCCATATTTAAGGTAATGAAGCGGCTTGTTAGTCAGCTAATTGATGCGGGAAGATTTAATGAAATAGATAAAATTCTTAAAAATACAAGAGAGAATAAATTTTATGTTGTTGCCATTGTAAGCGAATTAGCGAAAATCGGTCGGTTTGCTGAAACTGATGCTATTGAAAAGTGTTTGAATTTATTGTCAAATCCGAAAACTCGAATCAAAAAGCCGCAAGACTTGCTTCGTGACATTATTACCTCATCAATAATAAGTTTTTTAGAGGTGTGCCTTCATCGAAAGATGAATACTAAATTTATTCTGGAAGCTCTTGATTATTATGTTCCAAACGTGACACCCCAAAGAGCTGGTTCAAACTATGAGTATACTGAACGAACAATATTTCTTAGGGCGCTCTCTATTAGGAAAATCATATCAAATGATTTGGAAGTTAATCTGGATAAACTTATCCCAATTGCCTATAAGTCCAATACCGATAAGCGAAATTATACGGATGAAATCCAGGAATTCAAAGAAGTGATAGGAGGATTGATCCCGTGGTTCTTATTGAGAGCACAGTTGATTTCAGGAAAAATTGATGGCTTGGAAAAATGGGCCAGTCTTGCTAATATCGAATCAAAGGAGGCATGCAAAAGTAGATATAAGTCTCATGACATTCTTCCCAGGGAGATCTCTGATATTTTAGTTTCTATTCTCATTTTTTGTAATCAGCAGGAAGTTAAGGTGGTTCAAAAATACTACAATGATTATTTGCGAGACAACTCTTCTTTTAACATTCCTCAACGAATTAGTTTGTTACGAGCTGGAAATAGAACCACTCACCTTAATCCTGTGCTAGCGGAACTTGAAAACTATGCTTACGAATTGATAAAAGGACTTAAGGAAGTTGGACCTGAAGAAATCGCAGATCATTATATTTCATTAGCTCGTGCAGTACTTTTTGATTCAAAGGATGATGCTGCTGTCTATTTTGAGGAGGCAATTAACATAGTATCCAAGTTCGGGGATGAGATTGTAGAACGCTGGGATGCTGTAGCAACCATTGGCGAACAATCCGCTTCAAACTCTTCAGACGAATTAGCCTATAGATTTATCCGTTGTGCCGAATTTGTAGGAGAATATGTGGATCGAGAAAAACATTGGGATCGGTCAGGCGCATTGATTACCTGTACAAAGATGTCTTCCCAGATTGGAATATCGGCACTAAGTCGTTGGCGCGATAGAGAAATCGGAAGATTCAAATATCAACTGGAGTCATTATTGAACTATCTGATAAACTCAAGAGTAATTAATTCTGTAGAAGGATGGTCAATGGCTCGTTTTTTTGCAAATAATTATTTAATTAATTTTTTGTCAACCTGCTTGGAATATGAGCCTTCTGAAAAATTAAGGCAAGACATTCTTTTTGACGCATATGAATTACTGAGTAGGGAGGGGATTGATTCTAGTTATTGGGTGCAAATTAAGTCTCTCGCGGATCAATATCGGATTGATATCAAGGGACTGGATAAAATAGTTACCTTTTATAAAGTTACAACTAAGAAGTCTGAGTCAACACAAAAAAAGCGTAGTGAAAAGTCTAAACCTAAATCCGAAATAAAAAAAATGGATCGTGTCTTCCATGAGGTTGACATCCTGCACCTTGAAGGTTTAGCTACTGTAATAGATAAGTTTTCAAATGAATTTGGAAAGAAAAATAATTATTATTGGCGATCAGCTGATCTATACAAAGAAATTTTTAATCGAATCAAGGTTAATGAAATACACAATTTCATTGATTTACTTTTCAAATCAGACAAAGTAACTCATTATGATTGTAAAGAAGCTCTTAGGTCAATTCCAGAAGCCTGGAAAAATAAAGTAAGCTTCAAAAAGAAATGGCCATTAATCATTTTTCGGTTCGGCACCAGATATGCCCACGAACTTGTCAATTTTTATTCGTTTGGTTCAGTTGTAAAAGACTTGGAGATTGACGATAATTTGGTTATTGATCTAAGAAAGGGGATATTTCAAGGATTATCACAAGGTCAAGAGTTTGCTGATGCCAGCGTTCTTTTTGGTTTTGTAAGACATGCATCAACTTTTATTAAAGCAAGTGAAGCCTATGATTTGACTGATTTTGCCTTATCTAGATTCGAATTACATATTGAAGATGATTTTGGAGATGGCCCTTGGGATAAATGGTTGAATATCTCAAACGACATCACTAGTAATTTAGCTGGCTTTATCTGGTCTGCTTTAGGCTCACCTCGCTCTAATACCCGTTGGAGCGCATGTCATGTAGTTAAGAAACTAGCTGATTTTAATTGCACCAAGGTATTAGATTGCTTAATCGATTGGTTGGAGCATAATAAAGTTGATGCTTTTGGGAGTAACCAGTTCCCATTCTATCATTTACATGCAAGACAATATCTGCTGATCGCATTGTGTCGGGTTTCGGTTGACCACCCAGGCTTATTAATTGATTATAAGGAAATATTCTTCAAATATGTTCAATTAGAACCTCATATTCTAATCCAGAAATTTTCCGCTGAAATTGCATTGAATATTGGAAAAGCAATTCCTGGTACTTACAATAGTAAGCAATCTTCTGTCTTAAAAGAAATAGGTAATAGCAATAAGGAAATAAGGAAGGAGAAATATGGATATCAAGTTGATAGTTACCTGCATAAGAACGGACAAGTTGATACTGAATTAGATTACCATTTTGGTTGGGATTTTGATCGATATTGGTATAGACCTCTTGGTGATGTTTTTGGAGTTCCGAGAAAACAAATTGAAGACTTATGTGCCAATGTGATTATTAAAGAATGGAGACTTGGACTAAAGACTGGATATAAAAATGATCCACGGGGAAGTCTTTGGAATCAGTCTCAAAACCGAGAAACATGGCATGACCATGGAAGGTATCCTAAAACAGATAATTGGGATTTTTATTTATCGTATCATTCAATGTTATGCGTAGCATCCAAGCTGGTAGACAATATGCCTATAATCATTACTGGGGATGAGGAAGATGTATGGGATTACTGGTTATCTCGCCATCTATTAACCAGAACAGATAGTAAATGGTTAGCGGACTGCAAAGACCCTTTGCCATTACAAAGGCCAGAATGGTTGACTAAGGATAATTATGAACACTGGAGAACAGATATACAAGATCAAGACTTCTTGGAAAGTATTAAAGTTAAACGTGGCAAAGAAATTTGGATTAATATTAAAGGAGGTTGGACTGAAAGGCACAAATCAAGGTATGAAAGATATTCTATTTCAACTGCGTTGGTTTCTAAAGAATCCTCTGATGCTTTATTAAGAGCATTATCAACTTGTAGTAATTCTCTAGACTACAAACTCCCTGATTATGAAGAAGGCAGAGTAGAAATTGACTCAGGTATATTTCAGCTTAAGGGATGGATATTTAATTCTTACTCATCTAAAGGTATTGACGAATATGATTCATACGGTGGCAATATGAGTTATCCTCCATTTTCACTAGGAGAGCCGTTTTTGAAAGAGCTTGACATATCTTCAGATAGTGAAGGTAAATTATGGTACTTTAATGATGGGAGTCTGGCTTTAAAATGCGATACATGGAGTAGTAGTTTGACAAGTTACGATGAAGAACCTAACCAATCTGGTATGCGCTTAAGCGCATCATTAACATTGCTTAAAAAGCTCTGTAAAATCTACGATTGTCATTTGATCATCAATGTCAACATAAGCAGAGATTTCGAATATAAATACAAACCAGACGATCACGAATATTTGAACCCTAGTCACAGAAACTATATACTCTCATCAGATGGAAGACTCAAAAGCACATCAGAAAATCATAGAATTAGGTAAGACAATAGTCAAGGAATTAGAACTAGATCCAGGAGTTGATACACTCGCAAAATGGATGGCTCATTATGTTGCCGAGAAGATAGAGTTAGCTGAAAAGCTATCTGGAAAAAAAAAGAAACTCGCTCAAGAAAAATGTTTTGAAATTATTTTGAAACTATGGAAGCACCGGTGGTCCGCTTTAAGAGGGAATAGTTTTCTTAGAGATTTTGAGCCACTTTTTGATACCTTAGAAAAACTCAATCCAAATAGGGAGCCCCCTTTTTTCTTTTCAACAGGAATTCAACCTGATTTCAATAGAGAAAATGGAGAAGAAGATTCTAATCAAGTTAATAACTACTTAGATGCTGCCTTAAGAGTAGATCGAATTGCTAGGTCAATTATTTATGATTTGCTTCATCAAGCCGTTTCAGGATTAAAATTAACTGAAAATAGAGAAAAACTTATTAGAAACGCGAGTGACTTAATAATAGATTATCCTGACACGAGAATAATCAAATTCATATCATACAATGATGATGATGTGAATGAAACGAAAGAGAGAATTAATGAACTAATGAAAAGAATCAAAGAATTAGAAGAATTTGATTCTTTGAAAGATTCATTATTAGCCAAGTACAATAAAGAACTCAATGAGTTGCAAAATGGGCAATAAAACAACAAGGTCTTATCACTGAATAACTTGGCTGTTTTGAATGTCTTGTCCTAGAAAAACCAGACTGGTAGTGTAATCTAAATTCTGTCCAGTTAATAAATATAGCTAATAATTTTTTTCGACCAAAACCCCTTCAAAAAAAAGGGGGGTTTTGGTTGAAAAAAATAACCCAAGAGTCAAAAGCTCCAAATTAAAGCAAATCCACCTTCATCCTTTTGCCAAAATGGATGGCAAGTTGCTGAACAGTTAAACCCCAATTTTGGAGCGGACTAGTCCATTTTTTCATCACCTCCTGACTTGCCAAATAGGGGTACGAGTATTGTTAGTGCAGAAAGTGCCGCTAAGGAATTGATTATTTTAAATTTTATAGTTCTCTATCTTTGGTAAACCTTTGATAATCAATAATAAAATTTAGAAAACAATTGGATTTCATAGAGTTCAATAAAAGGTATGAGATTATTCAATTTTTTGAACTATGTTGCCAGTAACATTATTTTCGATAAATAAGCTCAATGCCTTATTTATCAGCATTCGGGAATATAATTATCGTTCAATAAAACGGTTTATTTTAGTTAAAGTGAATTTTGAATAAACTAACTAGTTTATTGAACACATAAATCAGGCAGTTATATCAAATTTCTCAATGCCATATCGTTCGACCAAACGCTCGTTTCTATGAACAAACCATTGATAACCAAATTGATAGGTTCTAGTATTTCTTGATTTTGTGTATTCGGTCAAAACAATTTTTATAATATTAGATAAAATCCTTAACGGCAGAAAATGTTCCAACATTACTCGTACCCCGTAAATAGTATCTGCTATATTTGCCCTATGGATATAACCCAAACTTTAACCCAAATATCCAACTTTCGGACAAAGGCAATATTTGCCAATAACCAAGAAATAGAAACCAAATTACAGCAGCTAATTCCTTTGGCCCTTGCG
>CAKZTD010000363.1 GCA_937921595.1 uncultured Saprospiraceae bacterium | reverse complement strand
CACAGGATTTACTGATAAGGAAAAACTAGCTCCAGCAGGTACGTTTGTAATATCTAAAGTTACGTCACTGGTGAAATTTAAACTAGGGATAAGTGCAAATGTGGCTTCCTCATCAGGACAAGCTTGAAGGTTGGCTTGGATAGGTTCAATTCCAAAAGTACAGAAACTAGCCTCGATTCCATCAACCGTCATAACTCCAGTTCCATCTGGATCTAACCAATCGCTAAGACGTGTTGAAGAAGAACTATTTCCAGTCCATGATCTTGCAAAAGCACCATACCAATCGGATTGATTATTTCCACATGCTGCTCCACCACCGTGTAATTGTCCAACGACTCTTTCATTCTGATCGAAAAGCGGTGATCCTGAAGAACCAGGCTCAGTTGTTCCGAGATCCCAGTCAGTCACTCTGACGTGGGTGAAATTTGAACTTGGACCATTGGTAAAACCATCAGTCATGGTTAACGGATTATCTTCAAAACTGATTCTTTTTTCTTCTGTATTTGGGTGATGAACACAAACGGCAGAAGAGGGGGCTGTAGAACCTCTGTCCCATCCTGCCATATAAGCATCTGCATTTTCATTGACCGGATCGTCTAATTCTACTAATGTAAAATCAGAAGTTCCTGAACCAGATCGAAAAATAGAACCCGTATTTGACATGTTTAATAAACCATTTCCATCTTGGCCACTAGCAGTAGAACCAGGTTCACGGCAAGAGCTATTTTGGAAATTCCAATAAGCGACTAAAGATGCAGCATTGCCATTATCGATACCACAGTGGTCTGCTGTCATGAAAAAAGGTGTACAATCTTGTCGGGCATTATTGACAAGGAATCCTGTGCAAAAGGTTCCTCCATTTAATCCAATTACTGCAACAGATTGGATGATGTCTCTATGCTCTTCAATTTCAGGAAACCCATCATCAATCCCACAAAGAACATCTACATTACATGAGCCTGAAACAACAGCTCCAAATCCAAGAAAATCATGATTGATGCTACTTAATTTTAATTGTAATTGAGATTTGTTTTGAGCAGGAACTTGAACTTCAACTACTAATTCATCACCCTCAAAAACAGGTGTCCATAATTGTTCATGTTCTTCATTGTCAGCAGGAGTAAATGGTCCATCTATTGTTTCCATATCCGGAGAATAAATGACGAGCATTCCACCTTCCGGCAAAAAGAACTTTGTAAAACCAAGGTTTAAAGATTTTGCATCTTTTGAATGAATGCGGAATCTCCAAACGGCTTTTCCACTTACGGTATAATCCCATGTCCCATGATTATCAGGAGTGATATCTACGTCGATACTTTCTGCAAATCGAGGCGCAATACCAGGACCTCTTCTGTTGAGTTCTTGCTGAAGTAATAATTCGTTGTCCAATTCTGGAAGAACTAAACGATCAACATGGTCAAGAGAAGAAGTATGTTTTGCTATTCGCCAATCATTTTGGGCATTGAGGATGTTAGCAAAAAAGAAAAGAATGAGTAATGATCTAAATTTCATATTGGTGTGAGTTAGTTTTAAATGAAACGCTAATTCCTGAAGAAGTGACAAGTAATATGCCTATTATTCTAATGGCTATTACAAAAATACGTTTAATAAAAAAAGACCTACCTAATTAAGTATAATAATTAGGTAGGTCTTATGACAAATGTGTATTTTAATTCCTTATTGGACCATAAAGATAGCATTAGAGAATAAAAACTTGCCATGCTTCCAAAATCCACGATACACCGGATTGTCAACGAGATAGATGACTTTTCCTCTTCCCATATTTTGAACACCGAATACAACGGTCTCTTTCATTTTCTTTTTAACGTTAGCGCCTGCGAAACCCAGAACATTTAATTCATTAGAAATGTAACCAACGTTACCACCATTGAGGTATTCATATTTAGCAGAACTAGTTTTTAAAGAATAATAATAATCAGGTAAACCATATCCCAATGGATGAGTATTGTCAATGTTTAATTTGAAAATAGCTCCAGGCATTTGGTCGCTGATTGCGTTTCTTTCTTGGTCACCAAAGTTTTCTAAACGGTGATTCATTTTTCTAGCTTCCTTTTCTTCTTTTGACATTCCTTCATCATCGTCCACTTCTTTTCTTTTTATGTTGAAACCATCTTTACCGGATAAGGAAGAAATAGCTCTTCCAATAGCAATTAAACGACCACCATCATACATCCAATCTTTTAATTTATCTTGTGTCCCTTTGTTAAGATTATAACTTCCTTCTTGCATGATGATGACATCATAATTCCGAAGATTCGCATAGCTTAATTGTTTGTCAGAAAGTACACTGATTGGATAAGCAAGGTCTTGTTCGAAAAAGTGCCAAGTATGACCAAAGGCATTTCCTGAAACGCGATCACCATGGATGAGTGCGACTTTAGGCATATTTAAAAGACTCATGTTTCCTGATCCTAAATCGTGTCCTGAATCTGCATAACCGGTTTGTGTCGCAACCAATATTTTTTCATTTTGGCTTGCTACAGATTGTATGATCTTATCAAAATTTTTATTCTTTCGATTGTCTGCTCTAGTAATGACTAAAGTTCCTGTTGGGTATTCTTTGCCTGACAGTGAAAAAGTTTTTGCTGTTGTTCTGACTTTAATTCCTTTGTTTAAAATTTGCCCTAAGAATTTTGCATCATTTAGAGATTGCCAGGATGCGATATAAGCATAGGGTGTTCCATAATTCGTAGGAGCTTGAAACGTTTCGAAAGAATATTCCGCTGAAGGTTTTAATTTTTGTGTGCTGGCATAAGCTTGTAATCCCATAGCGTGAGGAGCAGACCAAGCAGTGATGTCGTAAGTCAGCGAGTCAATCAAAAAAGGATCCGGTTCGAAAAGGACTTGCATCAAAACGCTTTTCGATTGGTAAGCGCTGATGATTAAATCATTTTCTTTGATATCGTAATTGGTACTTTTATTTGTACTGTAATCATAGACATTAGAACCTTTCATTGTTTTTCCTGCTTTTCCGTATTTGATTCTATGCTTGTCTAAAAACTGTATGAGTGCTTTTAATTTTGCAACATCATTATTACCCGAAATGATAAAAGATTTATAATTTCCTTGAGGGTTATTTATAGACTGTTTAAAATAATTCTCAAAATTGTCTCTAAGTTTTTTAGCATTATTTGCACTGACTTCAATATTAGAAATACTTGTTGTGAGGTGATGATTGATTCGATCTCTGATGGTTAATGTATCTCCGTTCTCCATTAAAATAGCTCTTCCTGCTCGACCATGACCTGCTTGTTCATGCGTCATTCCAATTGCTCCATTGAAGATAGGGTAGGTGTCTCCGTAGCTAGGATAGAATAGGTCAAAAACTTCTTTTGTAAAATAAAGCCAGTTGTTTTTATCAAAATGGCTTGCATGATTTTTTCCAATATCATGTTGAAAATCTCCTTGCCAGTCTGTGATATATTGGTGGTAAGGCTGAGCAGCTGGAGCAAAGTAATATGGAGAATTGTGTCCCATCTCATGATAATCAACATGGATGTGTGGCATCCATTGATGGTAGACTTCCAGGCGTTGTTGTGTTTCTACTTGTGTTTGCCAAGCCCAGTCTCTATTTAAGTCAAAATAATAATGGTTGACTCTTCCTCCTGGCCAAGGTTCATTATGCTCTCTGGATTCTGGATTAGCAGTAGCTTGTAAATTAGCAGCATTCCAATTCCAATGCGTATATCTGGAGTATCCATCTGGGTTGATGGATGGATCCATAATGACGACCGCATTTTCTAAAAGATCTTGTACTTTTTTATTATTAGATCTGGTTAATTCATAAATAGTCGCAAGAGAACTTTCAGATCCTCCTGCTTCATTTCCATGAACACCATAACTTAGCCAAACGATAGCAACAGGTTTATAATCTGAAGGAGAACCTTCCATCAAACCAGCTCTTTTGAGATTATCTGTTCGAATGATTTCGATGTTTTTTAAATTCTCAGCAGAAGAAATTACAGCCCAAATCAAAGGACGTTTCTCATTCGTTCTTCCGTATTCTTTTAATATAACTTGTGAACTGTTTTCTGAAACGTGTTCGAAATAATCGACCAGTAGATGATGCGGTGTGAAATGTTTTCCATAATCAGTAGGAAGGAAATCCTCTGGAGATTTTAATTGTCCAAAAAGACTAGTCGTTAAAAATAACGCTATAAAAGCAAGGGCTTTAGAAATTCTCATTTTTTAGAATATTTTGATTGTCAACGAAGTTAAGAAATATTCTAAAGTTGGCAAGTAGAAAGTCGTTTAAGAAAGGAAAAGTGAATAGTAGAAAATAATTGGATCAGAGAATATTGGAGGAAGAAGAGATTTGTAGAGGTTGTGGTTGAGTCTCTGGGCATTAAGGCAAGAAGACTTAATGACCAGAGATTTATGAGATTTTGAAAGTAAGCGATAGAATTAAAACACGCTTTATTTCATCTCAAAATCCGAGATGATTTAGGAAGAATACATTTTAAAAAACAGCTTCAGCAATTCTTTTAATGGTTTCTGGATCTCCCATTGTGTAATAGTGTAAGCAAGGAACACCTCTTTTTTTAAGTTCTTTGGATTGTTCGATACACCATTCGATACCCACCTCTTTTATTGCTTCAGCAGTTTTTGCTTTTTCAAATTCTTTAGTGAGTGCTTCGGGAAGATTGACATGAAACAATCTCGGCAAAGAATTCAGTTGATATTTTTTAGTTATAGGTTTTAGGCCTGGAACTATAGGAACTTCAATACCACTTGCTTTGCAAGCGTCAAGGTATTTGAAATACATTTCATTATCAAAAAACATTTGAGTTACAATGTAATTGGCACCGGCATCTACTTTTGATTTAGTGTGGTGTAGATCAGATTGAGCATTAGGTGATTCAAAATGTTTCTCAGGATAACCAGCAATACCAATACAGAAATCCGTCTTTTCTCCATTTTCAATATTTGTATCAAGGTACTTTCCTTGGTTCATATCGGCAACCTGTTTAACCATATCGATCGCATATTTATGACCATCAGGTTCAGGAATAAATTTGCCATCAAACTTTCTTGCATCACCACGAAGAGCCAGGACATTTTTGATATTCAAAAAATTAAGATCGATAAGTGCATTTTCAGTATCTTCTCTTGTAAAGCCTCCACAGATTAAATGAGGTACCGCATCTACTCCATAACGGTGCATTATAGACGCACAAATCCCAACAGTTCCCGGACGTTTTCTGATGGCAATTTTTTCGTAATAACCACTTGGTCTTTGTTTGTAAATGAATTCCTCTCGATGATAAGTAACATCAATAAATGGAGGTTTGAATTCCATCAGTGGATCCAGTGTATCAAAGATTGCTTTCATTCCTCCTCCCTTGAGAGGTGGTAGGACTTCAAATGAAATTAGGGTGTCGCCTGCTGCTTTTTCAAAATATTCGGTAACTTTCATTAGACCAGTATATTTGAGAACTAAGTGGATAAAATCGATTTCTAGATTTGAATCGCCAAAAGTACAAATTTTAGTATAAATAAGTTTAAACAGGTAATAAAAGGGTCATATTTCAGTCAAAGGAATTAAATTGAGGATAGAGATTCTGATTTAGAAATATGGGATTTCTAAAACTGAAGATGGGGAAATTAGAATTAAAGTTAAGCTAATTCTAATTTCCCCATTTTAAATTTTAAATCGAAAGGTATTTTATTGTTTATCTTTTTTCTTCTTTTTAAAATCTCCTTTTTTCCAGGATTCGAAGAATTTTCCCCAAGCAATAGGATTAAAGATATTCATCGGAGGTGTTTGTCCGATATAGTAGTATTGTCGAGATTGTTGTCTAAGGTAAAAATCTGCATGCTCATTTCCATCAATAGAAACGAGATCTCTTCCTCTTGATAAAACATCTGAAGCTAAGTTCTCCACTGCTTTTTCTTGCATTTCTTTCGTTACATCCATGGCTAGGAATTCCAATTTGAAATGGTCTTTACTCGGCCAAGGGAATACAATCGTTTCAGGTAGATTAAAAGTATCCTGAGTCATTAATTGTATGAGCGAATATCTACTTTCAGTAAGTGTATCAGGAATTGCGATTTCAACTGTTTTGTAACCAATTGCTGAAAAACCAATACTATCTCCTTTTTCAACAACAATGGAAAAGAAGCCTTTAAAGTCGGAATAAGTTCCTCGTCCTTTGCTTTTGATATAAATATTTGTGTATGGAATAGGATATAATTCTGTATCGCTACCGTCCAGAACCATCCCTGAGAATTGGATAAGGTTTTCGTCATCTCGCAACACTTGCGCTTCGATACTAATAGTAAGAAGGCAAAAAAGGAATATAGGTATTAAATATTTCATCGAGTTCTTTTAATCTTTTCAGAGAATGAAGGTACGGTTTTCTAGGAATAGAAACATACAATAGAGAGGCCTAATAATGTTGCTTGGTTGTATATTAACGGTTTTTTAACGAAAAGAGTTGTCGGAGGGACAGTTGTTCCTTTGGTTTTTAGAAAAATAGAAGATATCATCAGCTTATTAAAAGTATCTTGATATATCAATGCTCTAAGGTCAAATCAGAGTCAAATAATTATTTTTTCTATCTTTGATTCTATGTTTTGTAGATTTTTAGTGGTTTTTATTTTGGTATTCGCATCCCTTGGTTCTTCCGCTCAAAACCCTTATTCTATTAATTATGACATCAAAGATGGCTTGCCAAGTAGTGAAGTGTATGATGTTGAAGTAGACGAAAAAGGGATTGTTTGGATCACGACTGATCGAGGAGTCTGCACCTACGATGGTTACCAATTTAAGACGTTCACGACTCAAGATGGTCTTGCCGATAATACAAACTTTAGAATATTTAAGGATTCTAAAAACAGGCTGTGGTTTACTGGATTTAGCGGAAAAATAACAATTTATGAAGAAGGTAAATTTCGACCATATATTGGGAATGATTCTATATGCTCTTTATTAAAAGGGAAATGGCTTGGTGATATTTTAGAAGGAGAGGATGGCATATATTATAGTTCCATTAGTCTTGCACCGGAAATGAGTTTGTTGAAATTTAAGGAGAATAGTCTACCTGTAAAATTAGATCACGATACACTTAAAACTTTGGATGGTTATTTTAAAATAGGAAATGATGAGTCATTCAGAATAAAAGATAAAGCATTTGTTTTTTATAAGTCTTTAAGAACGAAGAGGAATAAAACATTTAATGTGATAACATCGGTCGCGTTTAAAAATAAGAATAATTGGATACATAGCCATGATTCGGATTTTTACCTATGTGATAGCACTGGTCAAACAATAACTGGTAAGTCGACAAATGTTCTTATAGAAAACACTTTTATTGATGATTCGAAAAATATTTGGCTAGGTACATTTAAAGGATTGTTTTGTCAAAAAGGTGGAAATATGAATCAACCTTTGATTCATTATTTTAAAAAATATAATATTACGGGTTGCGTCAAAGACTTAGAAGGAGGTTTTTGGTTGAGTACTTTAGGAAAAGGAGTATTATTTATTCCTTCTTTCGATGTTAATACTATATCTGCTTTTGAAGAAGATAAGAAACGATTGTTATGTGTAGAAACATTGAATGATCATATATTTTTTGGAACATCGAAATCTAAAATAATAGCTATTGATCGAGATGGAGAAAGTAAAGAATTCTCTTTAAAATTAAGCGAGACAAAACAAGTATCAGAGCTATATATAAAAGGGGATTCTTTGCTTCTTCCACATTATATACTTTATGAAAGTGAAAAAAAGATAGTTGTAAGAAGAGAGAAGCATAATTCAAATCACTATCTTTTTTTGAGTAATGGTCATAAAATGTATAATAGTGGCGGAGTCACTGTAAGGGATAAGGGGGGAATTATAAGTGGAGTGCTTGAGCATAAACTAGATAGATATATTACAAGTCTTCTCGAAGATGATTCGTCAGTAATTTGGATAACGACACTAATGGGGATTATCAAAATTAAAGATTATCAATATAATAATTGGGAAGAAGTATTAGTAAATGGCGAAAACCCTTTTGGCAGGGTGGAAAAAATAGCTCCGGACCATCTGAATAATAGATGGGTCGCTACTATTGGAAATGGAATATTTTATCATACTGAAGACGATGTTTTTCAAATTCGAAAAAAAGATGGTTTAAACAGTGATATGGTCAACGATGTTTTTATTCTAGAGGATTCTATTCTTTTTGTAGGAACAAACAAAGGGTTGAATGTCTTTAATTATCAGTTTGATCAGGACTCGTTGATCATTTCAGAGGTGAAAAGTTTTACGATAGAGGATGGATTGAATTCGGATTATATTAATGGTATCCATTACTGGAATGACTTAATATGGCTGGCTACCAATGATGGCATCTGTAATTTTGATACCTCTTTTATTAATAAAAAAAATACGCCTATACCTGTTTTTATCGAGGCTTTAATTATTAATGATTCCATCTTCACCGTGTCTGAGGATTTAGTTTTGGATTATAATCAAAATAATTTTTTCATCAATTATAATGGAATCAGTTTTAAAAAAGAAAAAGAGAAAAACTTTTATCGGTACCGTCTGAAAACAGAGGTTAATGAACCCAATTGGTTTTATACCAATGAAAAGAGTATTCGTTATACTGACTTACCTCCTGATGTTTATAATTTTGAAGTTGCTGCTCAAAATAAATCTGGCGACTGGAGTAAGAATCCAGCTACATTTTCGTTTGAAATCAAGCCTCATTTTTCAGATACCTTATGGTTTCGAATTTTATTGATCTTGATGATTCTGAGTTTGCTTATCGGATTCGCCTATTCTAGAATACGAGCTGTTCAGGTAAGAGAGATAGAAAGAGGGAAGCTGAGAGAGGCTGAGTTGGCAGCTCTACGCAATCAGATGAATCCTCATTTTATATTTAATGGTTTTAGTGCAATTCAAAACTTCATCTTCAAAAAAGATACAGATAAAGCTAATCATTATTTAGCCAAATTTTCGCGACTAATGCGCAAGAGTTTACAATATTCCCGACTTGATTATATAACACTTGAGGAAGAGTTGGATTTTATAAAAAACTATGTAGATCTGGAATCCATGCGATTTGAGGATAAATTTATTTTTAATTTAGATGTAGATGAAACGCTGGATTTAGACTATTTAACAATCCCTTCTTTGTTGCTACAACCTGTATTAGAAAATGCGATTAAACATGCCTTTAAAGATATCGAGTATAAAGGAATACTAGAAGTTATCGTTCGGGGAAAAGATGATGATCGCTTAGAAATTTTTATTAAGGATAATGGTCCGGGAATTTTAAATAAAACTATTAAAAGGAAGAATAAAGAGCCAGGACATAAATCCTTAGGTTTGGAAATTATTAAAAACAGAATTAATTTATTGAAGGAGACAAAATCTAAAATAATAACTAGCGTTAATTTTAGAAACAGATCCGAGGTCAATCCTGAGGATACAGGATTAGAAGTTCATTTTATTTTACCTATCAAATACAAAGAATGATCAAAGCTGTAATTGTAGAGGATGAATTAAATAATCGAGAAGTACTTCAGCAAATGTTGGAAAGATATTGTGAAGAAGTTGAAGTGGTAGGACTTGCTGTAAATGTGCCTTCAGGAATAGAAAAGATTAAAGAGCTCAGGCCAGACATTGTCTTTTTAGATATAGAGATGCCGGGAGGAACAGGTTTTGATGTTTTAAATGCATTCGATCTTCCAAAGTTCAAAATTATTTTTGTAACAGGTTATGATCATTTTGCAATCAAAGCCATTCGGTACTCTGCTTTAGATTATTTGCTAAAACCTGTAGATCCGGAAGAATTAAAAAATGCTGTTGAAAAAGCAAAGTCTTTAAATCCTATTTATCATGAAAGGATTGATTTTTTAAAGAGTCAAATAGAAGTATCGACCGAAGAGGTTGATCGAATTATTATCTCTGATCATAAGCATCATAAGGTGGTCGAGATTAGGGATATTATTTTTGTAGAAGCGAAACGTACATTTGTTGTTTTTTACGTGGAAGGGAATAAAAAATATGCTGCTTCAAATTCAATGGGATTCTATGAAGAACTTTTGCCTTCGTCTAATTTTTTTAGAATTCATAAGTCTCACATAATTAATCGCCACAAAGTAGAAAAGGTAGATGTTGGTCGTGGCGGTAATGTTCATCTTAAAGGTGGCGTTTCTCTACCTGTTGCTATTCGAAGGAAACCTGCATTTACAAAGTTTTTAGAACAGGCTGATTAGATAAATTATTAAATAAAAAAAGGAGTCATTTCAAACCTTGAAATGACTCCTTTTTTTATTTACAGATCACAATTAAAATCCAACAGCTAAATCAAGGACTTCTTCCATCCGATCAACAAAGTGGAATTTCAAACCTTTGATATAAGCTTCTTTGATTTGCTCAATATGTTTTTGGTTGTCTTTGCAAAGAATGATTTCTTTAATACCTGCTCGTTTAGCAGCAAGAATTTTTTCTTTGATTCCACCAACGGGTAAAACTTTACCTCTCAAAGTTATTTCACCAGTCATCGCTAAATGCGGTTTGACTGGACGTTTGTTAAAGGCAGAAGCAAGTGCACTTAGCATAGTGATACCTGCCGAAGGTCCGTCCTTTGGAATTGCACCTTCCGGAACATGAATATGGATATCGTTTTCTTCAAAGACTGAAGAATCTAAACCTAGAGATTCACAATTTGATTTCAAATAACTCAAAGCGGTATGTGCCGATTCTTTCATCACATCACCGAGATTTCCGGTAAGGGTTAATTTCCCTTTTCCCTTACTCAAACTTGATTCGATAAATAAGATATCCCCACCAACTCTTGTCCAAGCCAGACCGACCGCTACACCATTTGATTGTTGTTCTTGATAAATATCTGAACTAAATCGACTAGGCCCAAGCATATCTTTTAACTCCTCGGCTTTGACCTTTACATTATATTCTTCTTCCATCGCTACTTTTTTAGCGATGCTCCTCATCAGACTGGCTAATTGTCGGCTTAAGGAACGAACACCTGATTCACGCGTATAATCTTGAATGATTTTAGTAAGGATCGCATCAGATAATTTAACTTGTTTAACTAGTAAACCATGATCTTTCCTTTGCTCTGGAACAAGGTGTAATTTTGCAATTTCAACTTTCTCTTCCAAAGAATATCCGCTGATATCTATGACTTCCATTCGATCCAGTAATGCTGGTTGAATACTACTCAAAGAATTCGCAGTTGCAATGAACATGATTTTAGAAAGATCAAACTCTATATCAAGATAATTATCATGGAAAGTAGAATTTTGCTCAGGGTCCAAAACTTCTAAAAGTGCTGAAGAAGGATCTCCGCGAAAATCTTTTCCAACTTTATCGATCTCATCCAAAATGAAAACGGGATTCGACGTTTTGACTTTTTTCAAACTCTGAAGAATTCTACCAGGCATAGCGCCGATATAAGTTTTTCTATGTCCTCTGATTTCCGATTCATCGGTTAAACCACCGAGAGACATTCGTACAAATTTCCGATCAAGAGCGGTAGCGATAGATCGACCCAAAGAAGTTTTTCCAACACCTGGAGGGCCGACTAAACAAATGATCGGAGCCTTCATGTCACCTTTGAGTTTTAAAACAGCTAGGTGTTCTAAAATTCTTTCTTTTACTTCTTCAAGACCAGCGTGATCTTTATCTAAAATTTGCTTTACTTTTTTTAGTTTAAAATTATCCTTCGAATATTCGTTCCAAGGTAATTCTAACATCAGGTCGAGGTAGTTCATCTGAACCGAAAACTCAGCGACTTGAGGATTGATTCTTTTGATTTTTGCAATCTCTTTTTGAAAAGCCTCTTCTACTTCTTTAGACCATTTCTTTTTCTTTCCTCTTTCTATCAGTGTTTTAATTTCTTCCTCATGAGGATTTTGACCAAGCTCTTCCTGAATGGTTTTTAATTGTTGATTTAGAAAATAATCTCGTTGTTGCTTTTCTATATCTCCTCGGACTTTCGATTCTATTTTGTATTTGAGTTCCAATAGTTGCAACTCATTATCCATGTGTTCCAGAATTGATTTTGCTTTTTCTCCCGGATCATTGATTTCAAGAACGGTTTGTTTTGCTGAAACTTTAATTCCTAAATTCGAGGAAATAAAGTTAATTAGAAAACTACTATTGGAAATGTTTTTCAACATCACAACAGCCTCCGAAGGAATGTTCGGAGAGAGTTGAATAATCTCTTTTGCCATGTCTTTGATGGACGAGATAATCGCTGTGTATTCCAGATCTTTTGTGTCCGGAGGAGTTTCCTTAAGAACTTTTATTTTTCCTTCAAGGAAAGGGTCGTCACTGACAAATTTTGTAACCTTAATTCGTTTCCGCCCTTGGATGATTGCAGTTGCAGTACCATCCGGCATTTTTAATAGTTTTAAAATTTTAGCTACGGTTCCAACCTGATATAAATCTTGTGGTTTTGGATCTTCAACTTTAGCATCTTTTTGAGAAAGTACCGCAATAGTTCGATCCTCTTCATAAGCTTTATAAATGGCCTTGATAGATTTATCTCGACCTACTGTGATCGGGATAACAATACCAGGAAATAAAACGGTATTCTTAAGTGCTAAAATGGGGAGTACATCTGGAAAGGTCTCGTTCAAATTCAGACTCTCATCTTCATCGAGTGAAAGTAAAGGCATAAATTCTCCGTCCTCTTCCAGGTTCTGTGGCATTAAAAAATCTTCAAACAAACTCATATATTCAATTTCTCTTCTTTGTATTATATTATTAGATAAAACAGGAAGCTTTCGCCTTCTATGGAAAGATACCCATTCACCTTTTTATTGTCAAGTTGTCAGGAAGTTAGTTACTAACAATCTAGACCTTTATCGGTCAATATACATGCCATGCGAAAATATTGATGTTTATGGCATTTAACAATGCTATAATAACGACAAAAAGGCAGGAATGCGTATTATTTAAATTATTGGAGGACGTAAAAAATGTAGTAATATCCATGACCAAGAATGGCAATAGCTGGTATGATTAGATTGAAAATTTTATAAAAAGGAGCTTGTTCGAGATAGCCATCAGGGCTAATTCGTGGAGCAGATTCCATAGAGTCGAAGACAATATTGTTATTGGGATTGAAGCGATCAAAAAGTACAATCTCTTTTAGTTCATCTTCTACTAAATGGCAAAGAGTGGTGCTACATTTTGCAATGTATTTGTTCGTTTCTCCATGTTGATCAGTGTAATTAAATTGAAATTCATAATTATAAAGAGAAGGTCCATCACCTTTGTTGTTTCCGGACTTAGAGATTGATTTTTTAGAAACCATTTTCGCTTTGGTTGCGTCTCCGATTTTTAATAGTTTTAAATATTTCCAACTTTTTTTTATTGAAGAATAGATGAAAGAAAGCCCAATAATTGGAAATATTACGACGAAGAGAGAAAGCCATCTATTAAATTGTGTTCGTCTAGTGTCAGGCATTTTGGATTCCTGTGGATTGTTTACATTGAATTCAATTTCTCTTACGGTGCCTTCATTAAATTTCTTACCTGTTGTAAAAGCAATGCCGTGATAGGTTTGGTTTTCATGATCAAAAGAGTAATCGTATTGATAAACGGTTACTTCGTTGATTGATCCATTAGTGTCTGATACTTTTGTAATCGTTGCGGATTTAGTACTCCAATTTTGAAATATTTTAAGCCAATACGCCGGTGCATCAAATGATACAAATCCCCAAACGAAAATCATCCCAAAACCGAAAATTCCCCAGCCAAGGATACTTTGTCCATTTCCGAATAATAGGACTAATTTGGTGAACAGGCTAAGGTGTCTAGGCGGGAGTTCTTTGATGTTTCGACTAGGTTTGTTTTTCATTTTATAAGATTGATAAGGAAAGATAATCTTTTTTTAGTAGACGTAAAGAATTAAATTTAATCGTTTTGATATTCTGAAATGTCTTAAAACAAACGATTCAATTTAACTTACTCGTTCGCGGAGCAAGCGGGTTTAGTCTTATAACTTACAGTATTTAAAGGGAGAGGGTTTTTATAAAAAGGAGGTTCTTTGAAATACAAAAGCCTGATAGTTTTCTATCAGGCTTTTGAAATATAATTCAGTCGAATTACTTCGTTATTTATTAAGCTTCCGCAACTTCTGCTTCTTTAATTTGCTTGTCAGCATTGTCAAAAGATGCTTCATCCTCGTCGTCAATTTCGTCTTTTTCAACTTTCAGATTGTCGATAATAAACACTTGTCTGTCTGGCGTATTTTTACCCATATAGTAAGAAAGGATTTGTTCAATACTAGTATCTGCTAGAAGCACTACTGGCTCAAGTCGAATGTCCTCACCAATGAAATCACCGAACTCATCTGGAGAAATCTCACCAAGACCTTTGAATCGAGTAATCTCTGGTTTACCTCTCAGCTTTTTGATCGCCTGTTGTTTTTCTTTTTCACTATAACAATAAAATGTACTCTTCTTATCTCTTACTCTGAAAAGTGGTGTTTCCAAAATATATAAATGTCCCATCCTTACAAGGTCAGGGAAAAACTGTAAGAAGAAAGTCAATAGTAATAAACGAATGTGCATACCATCGACATCGGCATCTGTAGCGATAACTACACGATTGTATCTCAAATCATCTAAGCTATCTTCAATATTGAGTGCATGCTGAAGGAGGTTAAATTCATCATTTTGATAAACCACTTTCTTACTCATGTTGTAACAATTCAAAGGCTTACCTCTAAGACTAAAAACAGCTTGAGTAAATACATCTCTGGCTTTGGTGATCGATCCACTCGCTGAATCTCCCTCCGTTATAAAAACTGTTGTTGCATTTCTTTGCTCCTCGTCTACTTTCTTGCCGGTGTCATTATAATGAGCTCGACAATCTCTTAATTTCTTATTATGAAGATTTGCTTTTTTAGTTTTATCTCTTGCGATCTTTTTGATGCCGGCGATTTCTTTTCGCTCTCTTTCTGATTGAATAATCCGGTTTTGCAGATTTTTGGCAACCTCAGGATTTTTATGAAGAAAGTTGTCAAGTTCTTTCGTTAGAAAATCGTTGATAAAAGATCGCATCGTTGGACCATCAGGAGCAATATTTTGTGAGCCTAGTTTTGTTTTTGTTTGAGATTCGAAAACAGGTTCTTCAACTCTAACACTTAATGCTGCAATAATAGAAGATCGGATATCTTTTGCATCATAGTTTTTGTTAAAATGATTTCTAACCGTTGCAACCATCGCTTCTCTAAATGCATTCAGGTGTGTACCTCCTTGTGTGGTATTTTGACCATTGACGAAAGTATGGTACTGTTCGCCGTATTGTTGTCCATGAGACAAAGCGACTTCAATATCTTCTCCAATTAAGTGGATGATTGGATATTTAAGTTGTTCGTTTGCGGTCTTTCTAGTAAGGAGATCAAGGAGTCCATTTTTAGAAGCAAAAACTTTTTTATTAAAAATAATACGAAGACCAGCATTTAGATATGCATAATTCCATAATTGAGTTTCGATATACTCAGGGCGGAATTTATAATTTTTAAAAATACTAGTATCCGGTTTAAAAAGAATCAGCGTACCATTGTCCTCACTGGTTTTTGCAATATTACTATTTTTAGTGATTTCACCTTTAGAGAATTCAACGACTTTGGTTTTCTTATCTCGAATGGCTTGCACCTTAAAATAATCAGAAAGTGCATTCACTGCTTTAGTACCAACTCCATTCAGGCCTACAGATTTTTTGAAGGCTTTGGAATCGTATTTTCCTCCCGTATTGATCTTTGATACACAATCAACGACTTTGCCAAGAGGAATGCCTCGACCAAAATCACGGATGAGAACGCCATCATCTTCGATCTTCACCTCAATGGTTTTTCCGTAGCCCATGACAAATTCATCAATAGAGTTATCAATAACCTCTTTAATCAGGATATAGATACCATCATCAGGGGAAGAACCATCTCCTAGCTTTCCAATGTACATCCCGGGTCTCAATCGGATGTGCTCTTTCCAGTCCAGCGACCGGATATTATCTTCTGTATACTTGACTTCTGCCATCTTTTTTGTTTTTTTCGTGTTCCGTCTCAAAGATAATAATTTTTAATGTTTTGAAAATGATAAGAGGACTTTAAGTTGTTATACATTTTTCTGATAAAGTTTTGACTTTTAGCATTATACTCATTGTTCCTTGTCTCAAGGAGTGAATGAGTGAATATCGGGGTACTCTAAGTTCTAAGCTAGTTTCTTTTACATTTAAGAGGGTATTCACTCATTTATGAATTCGCTCATTCGCTCATTTTTTAAATTGATATTCAAAAGTGTATAATAGATTAAGAGGACTTAAAGAATTATGTTTTTTATCGATCTCAAATGGATTAAATAAAAAATTCGTACCGATTTCAAGGGAAAAAGGTACGAACGGTTCACTTAACCACTATGAATCTACTATGAAGGATATTTCCAATTTAGGGGATGACTTATGCAGCTAACCTTTTAACATGCTTTCAATAAATTGGTCGCATTTAAGGTTTTTACTTCTTCTACCATTTGAGGATTAACATCCTTAGGTAAATAGTTGATCGTAGACTTGCGGTCATCGAAGATTTCGATTTTCATTTCTTTAGCGAAAACCTTTGCGAGGTCTCCCATATTTTTAGAATAAGAAGGGCTTTTTCCAAGTGCTAGGAAAAGATCGATTACAGCCATTCTAATGATTTCATACTTATCAAGGTGAATCAACATCTGAAGAAGGTTTTTACCTTTATAGTTTTTACCAACTTCTTTCATCTTCTCCTGAAGCTCATCAGCCGAGTAACCCAATAACTGAGCACGATATTCCCACCATTTATGTGGATAACCGGTTTTTTGCTCGTATTTTTTCATATGTTCTTTTTCAACTAACTTTTGACAGCTGATCAATCCCATTGCTTTAGTCAATTCCAAAACGGTAAATATTTGTTCTTTAGAAAATTTACCATCTACTTTGATACGGTCTTGTGCTCTTTTGAGATAACGTGCGTATTCTTGTTTAACTTTGCTATTGGAGTTGAGTGCAATCAGTTTGGCTAATTCAACAGAAAGGTAAAAATCTTTGCGCTTGCTGAGTTTAAGTTTTCGCTCTGCATAGTCAGACAATAATTTAGGTAGACGGATATCGTCAGAGAAAGCATAAAAATCAGACATCCATTTTGCAACGTTGCTGTTATATTTATGCGGAGGTAATTGCAAAGCATCATAAAGGTTGGTAGCTGTAACAACGTGAGTTCCTTTTTTGCTGATTAAAATTTGCAGTTCCATAATTCAAACATTTTATAGGTTTTGTAACTAAATACATTGCAATTTAGAAACAATTTATTTACAAAACAACAAAATGTTTGAAAAATATTAAAAAATAAAACAAAAAATTGTTTCAATCAAAGTGCTTTAAAACAAAATGAGACGCATTCAAAAAGCTGAAAAACGTGAAAAAGGCTTGATTTTACTGGTTTTTACGATGGTTTTTATCGTAGGAGTGGGTATGTCATTTTTGTTTTATGACAAAAGCATTATTATGTTGATAGTCGGAATTTTTGTCACTATTTTAGGTATAGTGTTGATTTTAAAACATTATCGAGACTACTTTAGCGATCATTTATCACTTGTGGAAATTCTGGAAAATAATCCTCAAAAGGTGGTGTGGGTCTATTCAGTTTTGACTCAAAGAATGCCTTTTGGTTTTCAAATCAATCAGACGGGGACTATGTATTTTAAAATGATTGATGGAAATGAAATACTTTTAACTTTGCCAGCTACTGAGCTTAAATCTGTTTCCGAAATGTTGAATGATAAATTACCGCATGCTACTTTTGGGTATACAAAGGAAAGGGAGCAATGGTATATTGCGCATCCAGAGATGTTGATTAGGGGGGAGTGAATCTCAGTTTTGCTCGATTTTACAGAGAGGAAAAAGGTTTGGCGGAGGTGAAATTAAATAATTAAGAATTGAAATAAATGAATTTTCTTTTTAAAAAAGTAAATATAGCGTCTTTGGTCTTCTTTCGAATTGTATTCGGAATATTGGGATTTGCGGATGTATTGGGGGCTTGGATTGGGAAGCATTTTTGGGAAAAGTCATTTAATCCGGATAATTTTCAATTTAAATATTACGGCTTTGGATGGGTAAAAGTAATCCCCGATCCTTGGTTATCAATCGTGTTTATCATCACCATGATATCCGGGCTTGGAATTGCTTTTGGGAAATGGTATCGACAATCGGCTATAATATTTGCCATCGGTTTCTCCTATATTTTCTTTTTAGAAAAAGCCTATTATTTGAATCACGGTTATCTAACGATGTTGATTGCTTGGTGGATTATTTTTATGCCATTGGATCGGAATTATTCCATGGATGTGATAAAGAAGCCAGAAATTCGAAAAACAGAGGTTGATTACTGGAGTTTGTTTTTATTGAAATTCATGATGGGCGTAGTTTATTTCTTTGGAGGTATAGCTAAGATAAATCCGGATTGGTTAAATGGACAACCACTAAAAATCTGGCTGAAACAAAAATCAGATATGTTTCTCCTCGGACCATTATGGGAACAAGAATGGGTAGCTTATTTTATGAGTTATAGTGGCTTGTTGCTGGATCTTTTGGTTGTCTTCTTTCTCATCAATAAACGAACCCGGATTTGGGCTCTCGGTTTTGTCATCTTTTTTCATATAAATAATATGATCCTCTTTTTGATTGGGATTTTTCCGTTTTTATCCGTGACACTTACCTTATTATACTTCGAACCAGATTTTCCAATAAAGGCGTGGGAGTTTTTAGAAAGGAAATTTAAAAAACTAAATCGAGTAGGGGATTGGTGGAGGAAGAAGTTTAATGTAAATCAAAATCAAAATCCCCGCCTGAAAAATCAAAATTCGAATAGAAAAATAATTACGGCTTTTGTTTTAGTCTTTTCTACTTTGATGCTCTTGCTTCCACTTCGTCATCATTTATTTAAAGGCAATGTTGCCTGGACCGAAGAAGGACATCGTTATAGTTGGCGGATGATGCTTAGGCAGAAACGAGCTTATGGAAATTTTACGGTTAAAAATTTAAGAACCAATAAAATTACTAAAGTCAAAACGGAGGATCATTTGACGAAGCGTCAAAAGCGAAAATTGTTAACTCATCCGGATATGATATTACAATTTGCTCATCACCTTAGAGATATGTATGAATTAGCTGAGGGAGATGAATTTGCTGTTTATGCAGATCTCAATGCAAAATTAAATGGAGGAAAGTACCAAAAATATATTGATAAGAAAGTGGATCTGGCGAAGGAGGAGTTTGAATTATTTCGACATAAAGAATGGATCATGCCTTTAGAGGAGAAAGAAAAGAAGGAAGATAAGTGATTGGTAAATTAGTCATTAGTCATTGGTCATCAGTAATTTATTTCAATGACCAATGACTAATACACCTTATTATTACGCCGCTTCCACTTCAAAAGGAATAGCCACTTTCTCCCAAACCAACATGACCGTATTATTGACGATTTTAAAATCCATAGATTCCACATGCGCTGCAGAAACGGATGGTCTGACAATTACGCTGAGCACATTTTTTTGAGCATTGAAATCATAAGCACCCCATTGATCATGGACGCTATTGAAAATAACTTCAGTACTACCTTCATTATTTAAAGTGAAAAAGCCATACTTTCCAGCTTTGAGCATCTTTCCTTCGATTTTTACATCCTTAGAAAATTCAATAGTCGTCGCTTCATTGGCTCCTGATCTCCATACTTTTCCATAAGGAATCAGATTATTTAAAATAGGTCGCCCTTTAACGGCAGGACTTCCATAATTGACTGTTACAGTGACACCATCAATAAGACCCACCATTTGTTTACGTGGACTTTTTGGAGCATCATCAATTACCTTGATGGTATAAGCTTCTTTATTGGTAGGTATAGTTGTCGCAGGAACATTAACCGAATTACTACCGGTTGCATCCGATGTTTTTTTAGTACAGGCAAAAGTGAAAACCATTATTCCAATGAGCAAAAAGATTGATAGATTGCTCCATGATTTTTGTTCGAAAGATTTGCTTTTTTTCAACATGACTTCTTAGATTAGATTATTAATGAGTGTGAATTGTTATTCACTTTTCTGATGAAATTTTGATTTTTAGTTAATGCTTCTTGTTCGAATGGGGAAATAAGCGATTATTAGGGGAACTTTAATCCTAAGCTTTTTCTTCTACATTTAGAAGGATATTCACTCATTTAAAAATTTACTCATTCACTCATTTTTAAATTGGCATTCAAGATTTTCCTTCTTGTATAATATTATTTCAAGTTCAATTGTTGACTCACTTCAGGATGTTCTTTTAAAAAATTTGTCAAGCGATTTCTGCTAGAAACAAAAGTAATCGTCTTTCCAAATGAGGCCGCTTGTTTTAAGTGAACGCGTATAGTTTTAAAAATAAAATAATTTCTCTTTTCGATGCTTTCAATCTGGTGATATGGGTAACGGACATTTTTAAAATAATTAGTCACATACATGAAATGAGAATCCATCTCAACTCTTTTGATTTTCATGACCGTAAAATAAAGCAATAGCATGAGCGTCAAAAAGGTACCAGTAAGTATCAATCTAAAAGTCAGGATTGGGACATCCGCTACAGCATTGACATTGTCGGTAAACCAAAACGCTAAGGTCATCGAGCCAAAGAAGACTGCACATACAACAGGGAAAGCATATTTTAAAAATAAGGTAGCAGAAGAAGAAACGTGTTTCATATTATAGGTATCAGTGATCAAACTCTAGTTCAAAAAAATTATGTTTGATATTTTATTTCTTTTTTAAATATGGTTTTAAAATTAGAATTAACCTTCAGCTTCTAATCTTTTTTCTTCTGCCTCTTGTTTGGCTACTACTCTTTTCGAAATTATAATACTTATCTCATATAAAAAGTAAAGCGGTACTCCAATCAGAAACTGAGTTACTACATCAGGAGGTGTAATGACTGCTGCCAAAATTAAAATGATCACAAATGCATGTCGGCGATAACTTTTTAAAAATTCTGGTGTAACTAGTCCAACTTTGGATAAAAAATAAACGACTATTGGAAGTTCGAATACGATACCTACTGGTAGCGTAAACATGGTCATGTAATTTACATAGGAAGATAAAGAGGTGGTGCTAACTGCTCCCAAATCGTAACCTCCTAAAAAGGTGATCGCGAAAGGAGAAATAATATAGTACCCAAATAAGACCCCCGTTAAGAACAAGAAAGAACAAATGAATACAACACCACGAGCGGCTTTCTGTTCTTTGTCATATAAGCCAGGTTTTATAAATTTCCAAAACTCCCAAAAGATATATGGAAAGGATAAGACGATTCCAAACATCATCGCAAATTTGAAGTGGACAATAAATTGCTCACCTAATTCTATCGCGATGAGATCTAGCTTTGGTGGTTTGAAACATAAAGTCTCTGAAAGCTTGCAAATCATTCGATAAGTGAAAAATCCCTCCGTTTTGGGAGAGATCATGATAAGGTCGAAAAAGGCTTTCCCTCCAAGAAAAGTTAATACTCCGAAGATTACAACTGAAGCCGCAGATCGCACTAAATGCCAGCGCAATTCTTCGAGATGTTCTAAAAAAGACATCTCTTTCCCCGCCTGCTCTTCCATATTGTCTACATCAACTTGATCTAATGCCATGTATCATTTGTTTAATGGCTCAAAAATAGTAAAATTTACTTGTTGTTCTTTCTGTCTGCTCAGGTTTTTCGATCAATAGTTCATTCTTCGTTTCTTTTACAATCGATAGCAAAAAAAGTTTAAGACTGTTTGTAACTTTTTATTCGCCTTGCATTATGATTACAACTCGCCATCCAAAAATAATTTTTTTAAACTAGATTAAGAACAAAGTATACAGATACCTGTAATAAGGTGTCCTGTGATACTATACTTAATTTCAAAAGCTACTGAGATAACAAGATTTCAACACTAAGATTTTAATGAAAAGGTATTGCTGATTTCAGCTATTGTTGACTAACAATGGCCTGAGTAGGTAATGTAATTACTATAATAAATCGGTAAGATTTTATTTCAAAAGGGAACAATGAGCCCTGCTTTTGAACATATGTCGATTTGTCCGATAGCTAAATTAAAATTCTCTGGTTTTATAACAATTAATTCACCAACTACAAATTTCTAATTCACATGTCAATACCAAAAGAACCGCGGCAGTTAATGGTCAACCTTATGTATCTAGTCCTGACAGCTATGCTAGCTTTAAATGTATCTGCAGAAATTTTAAATGCCTTCATGGCCATGAATGAAAGTATCTCAGAGAGTAGTGCAATTGTCGGACGATCCAATGATCAAATCCTTAATGCGATAAGCCAACAAGCAGAAGCATATTCTCAGTTTGCTCCTCTAGAAGAGAAAGCCACCCAAGCAAATAATATATCCAAAGAATTTGACGAGTTGATAGAATCACTTAAAGAGGAATTGATTAAAACGTCCGGAGGTTATGATGAAGAAGGCAAGCTCAAAGGAATTAAAAACAAGGATGTCACGACACGTATGTTTGTCGTCGAAGGTAGAGGCGAAACGCTTCGACAAGATATTCTTGACCTTAGAAAAAAACTATTGGATTTAGTCGAAGAGGAAAACGTCCGGACGCAATTAACTAAAAGTATCCCATTAAATATCAAACCCCTTCCAGAAGATACTGAGCATAAAACTTGGTCCGAATTTAATTTCAAACAAATGCCAGTCGCGGCGATACTTCCAATGCTTAGCAAATTTCAAAATGATGCTAAGATTTCAGAAACAGCCATCTTGAATTATTTTCTGAGTCAGACAGATATTATAACGATGAAACCTGATGCTTTCGAAGCAGTTGTTGCAGCAGATAAAAGTTATGTGATCAGAGGAGAAGAATTGTCAGCAGAAATATTTCTTGGAGCTTATAGTAGCACCGCTGATAATATCGCCGTTCGAGTCAATGGTCGAAGTGTGCCAGTGAGAAGTGGAAAAGCGGTTTTTAATGTTCGACCTAATGGCTTAGGTTCAAAAGATATGGATGTTAAAATCGATGTAACCAATCCGATTGATGGAAAGGTGGAGACTTATACTAAGACATTCAAGTACGAAGTAGGGGAACGTTCCGTCGCAGTGTCCGCAGATAAGATGAATGTGTTTTATGTAGGTGTTGAAAACCCGATAACGATTTCAGCGGCAGGAATTCCAAGTACGGAAATGAATGTCCAAGCAAATGGTGTAAAACTTCGAAAAGTAAACAATAGCCAGTTTGTAGCCACTCCTCAAAGAGCAGGTAAAGCAACAATTACGATTAGTGGAGGTGGACTAGAGCCAACGACTTTTGAATATCGAGTCAAAAAAATCCCTACACCTTTACCAGTTATGGGAGCTCACAAAAGTGGCCGCATGAAACCAAATGAATTTAAAGCTTATTCAGAAATTCGAGCGATTCACGAACACTTCGATTTCGATGCCAGATGTAATATCACCAGTTTTGAAATAACCAGAGTTCCTAAGAAAAAAGATGTAATCGTTTACGAAAATAGAGGAGGACGATATGATCAGCGAACTAAAAATATAGTCAAGCAAGCAACTTTCGGAGACGTGTTTTATTTTGAAAAAATTCGAGCGAAATGCCCCGGAGATGAAACGACCAGAAAACTAAATAGTATGGTCTTTCGGATCAAGTAAGGCTTAATAATTTGTTCCCTTGTTCCTCTGCTAAATGTATAAAAAAATGTCAGCGCAATGAACATCGTTCCATCAGTTCCCAATACCGGCGAGTTATAAGGTAGGCAAGGACTGTGTAAAACGAGCGATCAAAACCTCATGGAGTCCACCCGGCTGGATTCCTGAGGTTATTTACTCTTTCAAGTTTAAGCAGAGCATAGCGATGCAGTAACTTGAAAGTGATAAATAACGGCAAGTTTCAAACTTGCCATCGGTTAGTTAATCTTTTCAACAAAAAATAATTAAATGAAATACCTATCATTAATCCTCATCACCCTATTCATTACCACCAACCTCATTGCCCAACCCCTCGATGATATCGTAGATCGAAAACTCATCAAGGAACGTAAAGTACTCGCTTATCCGACATTACGAGAAGCAGACATTTTATGGGAAAAACGAGTCTGGCGAATCATCGATGTTCGTGAAAAAATGAATCTCCCATTCGCTTATCCCGAGGAACCACTTTTTCAGATATTAGAAAAGGCAGCATTAGATGGACAGGTAGCAGTGTATAGTGCTGAAAGCGATAAATTTGAATATAAGATGAATGAGGAAGAAATCCGAAGTGTGTTTTATAGTACCGACACCATAGAAATAATAGATCCGGTGACCTATCTTCCACGATTGGAGATCATCGAAAATGTGGTCAATTTCGAAAATATCAAACGCTTTCGAATTAAAGAGGTTTGGTTTTTTGATGAAAATCTAGGGAAGCTCAGCGTCAGAATTCTTGGGATCGCTCCTCTTATTGAAGAATTTGATGATAACGATAATTTTAAATTCGAACGAGCTATGTTTTGGATGCATTATCCTGAATGTCGGCAGCTCCTCGCTCAACACGAAGTGGTCAATGCGGTGAATGATGCAGCTTTGAATAGCTGGGAAGACTTGTTCGAAATGAGGATGTTCTCCAGTTATATTTATAAATCCTCAAATATTCGAGATGATCGAGTCATGGATTATGCAGGAAGTGGACTAGATCAACTCCTCGAAGCCGATAAAATCAAAAAAGAGATTTTTAATTTCGAACATGATCTTTGGAGTTATTGATCAAATAAGCTTTGAATAAGTTAATAAGTGAGCAATTTTGGCCATTGTTCGCTTATTAACTTATTCACTTGATCCCCTATTTTTATACCTCTATCCAAAAAGATACCGAGAATCTAAAAAAAGATGTAGATTTGCGCTGCTTATTTAGCGATAAATAGGCGTAAAGAATTGTGTTTAAATCTGTTTGATATTCTAAAGTTTTCATAAGCAATTGACTATAAGGAAATTGTGATGAAAAATTTGAGATATCTTAAAAAAACAGATTAAATATAATTTAGCCCAATAATTTGTATGGATATACTTCTTAATCTCGGTCTTTTTATAATCAGTCTTGCAGTATTACTCAAGGCTGCAGATTATTTTATCGATTCAGCAGAAGAGATAGGCTTGTCTTTGGGTATCTCTCCATTTATTATTGGGGTAACGATTGTGGCTTTTGGAACCTCGCTTCCTGAGTTAGCTACTTCATTGGTCAGTGTATTTAAAGGCCAATCGGAGATCGTTGTATCAAATGTCGTTGGGTCGAATATCACGAATATCGCCTTAGTCTTAGGATTAGTGGTCGTTATTGTGAAAAATATAGAAGTTCCAAAATCCCTTTGGAAAACTGATTTACCCTTTCTACTAGGATCTTCCTTCTTTATGTGGTTTACGCTTAGAGATTTAAAATTCACGATTTTTGAAGCGATCCTTTTTGCAGTTGGAATTATTGTCTTTTTGTTTTACTCTCTCAACTCTGATGAAGATAGTGATGAAGAGTTTCGACAAAAAGCTTCTATTAAAACCTATCTGATTTTAATCGCCGGTGGTATTGGTGTTGCTTTAGGCGCCGAATTTACCATTCGAGCAATCATGGCGATTTCCTCAGAAATGGGAGTCCCAACCGATGTTATTACATTATCTATGGTTGCCCTAGGAACCTCACTTCCTGAAGTCATCGTCAGTCTCAGTGCTGCTCGAAAAGGAAAAACATCCATTGCCATCGGAAATGTCATGGGATCTAACATCTTCAATACTTATGCGGTGATGAGTATTCCACGGTTTTTTGGAGACCTTACTATTCCCGCTAGTGTCGTTGATTTCAGTCTTCCAATGATGATGGTAATGACGATACTATTTGCAGTCATGACCATCTCTCAAAACATCTCTCGCTGGGAAGGTCTGGTTTTATTGATGTTTTACGTATTTTATATCGTCGAGCTTTTTTAAAATCAGCGAATATTTGCTATTTTTGAGAAACAATTATTCTAGAGAGAGATAATACCTTTCAATTTCAACCCCAGAATTACACCATCTAACACAATCCCGTCGGACTTTATCTTTGATTTCAAAGCATAAGAGCTGGTTTTTTTATGTCATTTAATATGGATTTACCCAGTAATTAACACAGTGTTAATACACTCAAGCTAATTTTGAATTTGGTTTGATAATAGGAAGAATGTAATCTCTTCTTTCCTTTATCTG
>CAKZTD010000362.1 GCA_937921595.1 uncultured Saprospiraceae bacterium | reverse complement strand
GATAATGAAAGCCTTGGATATTCACAGCAATCATCAGGACAAGGATCGTCGGCAGAAACGTCATAATTTACAGCTTCCACATCCAAACAACCTTCTGTGGGTTCTTTACAAGCAGCAAAAAGCAGGAGTACTCCAATCAATACAGTTCCAACAAATCTAAGATCATTAATAATTCTACTCATTCTCTTTCATTAGTTTTTTTACTATCTGCTTTACTTGATGAGAAAATTCTTTATTTAAAATCCAATGGTAATATTGTTTGTCTTTTGACAAAACTTCAACCACAGATTGTCCCGTATATTTTCCAAAATTAAAAACGATGACCCCTTCATTATTGTATTTTAATCGTTGAGTGGCATCTATGGTTTTAAGATCATTGGTAAACTCATGAATGATCTGCATATCATTTTTGATAGGTGATTTGACAATTTCTCCATCACCATCAATCATATCTTGGTTTTCATATTTTTCCAATTGACCTTTAAATACATCGACGGTAGCCTTTACATCTGCTAATGCATCATGCGCATCTGTCAAATCTTTTTCACAATAGAATCTCAAAGCTGCTCTGAGCGTTCGGGGTTCCATTTTATAAAAGATTCGTTGGATATCGATGCTCCGTCTTTTAGACATATCAAAGTCTAACCCGACCCTTGCAAACTCCTCCATCAATAATGGAACGTCAAAACGGTTAGAATTGTATCCTCCCATATCAGCATTTCCAATAAAATCATAGATTTTTTGCGCTACTTGCTGGAAAGTAGGTTTATTCCTAAGCGAATGCGGTGTAATTCCGTGAACAGCAATAGCCTCCTCAGAGATTGGAATCCCTGGATTAATGAGTAAAACAAGCTCTTCAGGGTCATTTCCGTTTTTGAAATATTTAATAATGGCAATTTGAACTATGCGATCTCTGATAACATTTAAGCCCGTTGCTTCGATATCAAAAAAACAAATGTCTCGATCTAGATTGAAATTCATATGAGTAGGTTGTGCGGTTATGTGGTTATGTGTGCAATATAGCTAGATGACCACATATCAACACACTATATTCTTAAACATTTTATTTCGTCCTTATTGGGATTTTGCACCTAGGCTTGAACTCGGATAATTTATTTTAAGATCCGGGTTCGTGGAATCGGTTTGAATATCTCCAGATTGATCGCTGTATAAAAAATAGGCATCAATTCCTTCGAGTTTTTCGATCATGCTTTTCCCTCTATCCAAACCCATGGTCATACATGCTGTTGCATAGGCATCGGCGGTCATGCAATCTTTTGCAAAAATAGTCGCTGATAACAAAGTATTTTTTTCTGGAAATCCGGTTTTTGGATTTATCGTATGCGCATATTTTACTCCATCGACTTCATAGAAGTTTCGATAATTTCCAGAAGTCGCAACAGCTTGATTTTTTAATTCAACAATAGATTGAATCTCTGTTACACTAGCTCCTTCTACTGGTACGTTTACACCAATCGTCCACCATTTATTTTCAGGATTTTTTCCTTTTACAATTAATTCCCCTCCTATTTCAACATAATAATTTTCAACATTATTACTTTCTAAAAACTGAGCGACCGCATCAACTCCATAACCTTTTGCAATTGCACTAAAATCTAATTGTATTCCGGATTTTTCTTTATTTAAAAACACCCATCCTTCTTTAGTACTTCTTTGATTTATTTTATCAAAACCAACAAATTCCATCAATGAATCTACTTTGATTTTGTCAACATCTTTGACTGCTCTTTTTTCAGTATAACCAAAGCCCCAATAATTGACAATAGGCATTATTGTCGGATCAAAAAATCCATTACTATTTTTAAAAACTTCTTTTGATTTTTCAAAATTGGCTTTAAAGTGTATGGGAAGTTTTGTTTTGTTATCCAGGATATTGAAATACTGAATCTCCTCTTTGCTTTTATTAAATCGAGTAATAAATGATTCTGGTTCATAAGTTGAAACATCAGCATTCACTTCAACCAAAAGTTGATCGATCTTTGCTTGAAAATTACGCATCTGCTTGTCCAAGTATTTGATGCTATAAGTCGTCCCCATCGTCTTGCCAGCAAGGATAGCGTATTTAGGAATAACTTTAGTTTCCGGTTCGCTTTTACACGCAAAACAAAGCAGAAATATCCCGCTTAGAATAGTAAGTTTATAAAATTTCACTTGAGTTTTTTTTATTAAAAAGGCTATCTAATGAAAAGCGTCCTGCCCCACTTAACAATAATGTAATTAATGGAACCATGTATAATAAGGCAAATTCTTTTTTACCGAAAGGATCATCTGCGTGAATCACGAATACAGCTACTAGCATCGTAATAATCAAAGGGATGGTTGCCCATCTGGTGGTTAACCCGATTGCAATTAAAAAAGCGCATACAACTTCAGCAAATACCGTTAACCATAAAGAAGCTTCCATACCTACTCCGATTGGATCTGCAAATTTGATTGGATCATCTCCGAAGAGTTTCATCATTTTCCCCCAGCCATGACTATAGAGCATTACCCCTCCCAAAAAAAGTCTGAGAATGAGCAAGCCTAAATCTGTTTTTATTGTGTTTTTTTCGTAGGTAAAAAGCATATTTTTATTCATTTAATATTATTTCAATAGTCTTAAATCCATTGATTTGTAATGGTTGGTTGAAGATACAATTTTACGGAAAATATCTGAAGGTTCTGTAGAAATGGCGAATAGATCAATATTCTTTGGAATCGTGTTTCCGACAACTATATTTTATTTGATGAATTTCTAAATTTAATTTGCATTTAGTATCGTTTAAAAATGAATCTCACCCATTTGGGTGGTTTTTAGACAAGTCTTTTTTAATAATATTGTTTTCAACTTTAATCAAGATACTTTACTATACCGATACGAAATCAGTACTGCCTAACCGGTACCTCTTCGTTTTGAGTACAAAAAACCAGGAATTATGAAAATGATAAAACTTAGCCTACTCTTCCTCATTGTCAGTATTATGGCTTGTGAAAAAACGATTGATTCTGAATCGATTAGATGGACAAATAACGAAGCCAGGTTGGAACGACTTATTTCTGAATATCCGAATTTCTCCAAGGCGCTTAAAACTCAGTTGAAAGATGCTAAATCTGCTTTTGAAAAAGCGAAACAAGTCACTGATGAGGTAGCTAAAATTGAGGCGATGGATCGGGCTAATGATATTGCATCCGTTAGGTATGTTACGGATTTAGATAACCTGGATAAAAAGGTGGAAGATTTAAGAGAGTCTTCTCTCAAGCTTTTGGAATATTCTGAAAATAATAAAGGGATTTTGATTGCTGGTCTGAAGTCGGTGAATGTGGAATCGACTATTTCGGAATCTAAAAATTACCTTTCTTTTGTCGTAGCTAAAGATAGAGTTCAGGCAGAGCAGGCTATAAAAAAAGCGATTGGACCTTTGGATCGTTTGCAGAAATCTATTTCGGATTCGATTCGAGAGATGGAACGAGAAGTACGTAAAAAGGTGGAGGGATAATGATAATTTTTTCTTGCTGCGATTGAAAAAAAGGGTAGATCATCTTTGATGATAGGGATAGTCCTGATGTAAAATCGGGAAGTGATTGTTTTTTCTCGCTACGCTTGAAAAAGGGATAGATTCAATCGCTGCGCTCATGAATAGTGAGTTATCCTGAAAAGCTGCGATTATGAAAGATAATTCTTTAAGATTTGGTAGATTATTTTGGTTTCTTTTTCTTCTTTTTACTGGCTTTGGCTAGTGGATTAAAATTGACACATAACTGGACCCAGTGGTCTAAGTCTTCATCTGTATCGAATCCATCGGGTGTTATAAATACGTAGCCTTTCATTGGACGGCCAGTAAAATCCATGGGGTGACAACCTTCTCTTTTCATTGCTTCTTCTGAGGCGTCCTCCCCTATTCTTGCCATGAGTAAATCCGTTTCCTTCTTTTTATCATAATGGATTCCGCAGCACATTTTGTCATCAACCATAAAGCAAAGTCCGGCGAACATTTTCTTTTCAAAATAGTCAACGTGTTTATCTTTGAATGATTGTCGAATGCGGTCTGCTATGAATTCGTCGTAGGCCATGGGCTTATATTTTTTTTATTTTTACATTATTTTAAACTACTGTATACTTACTTTTGAATACTAATTTAAAATTGAGGGAATGGGTGGATAGCCTCGAAGATGTAAAAACAAGATGAAGACTTAGACCTCCCCCTAATATTCACTCATCCGCTCATTTACTCATTCTGGCAAAAAACATTAATTCAAATACTAAAAATCAAAGTTTCCCCAGTAAAATCGAGTTCAAATAAAATCATTTAATTAATGCTTTCTTTTTTAATAAATAATTTCTTTCTGATTCGTTGGTAACTAATTCTAGTGCTGAATTGAGACTGTTGATTGCTTTTTGAGTTTCCTTTTTTTCAATATAATATTCTGCTTGTGTTCCATAATAAAGATACGCCCTTTGTTCCAAATCTTTTGGATTAATCTTAGTTAGAAATTGCTTTGCGCTTTTTAAATTTCCTTTCTGCAAATGGATCAAGGTCATGTTCAACAAAGTAAATGGAGATGCTTGCAATTCGTACAACCGTTCATGCCACATTAGAAGTTTGTCCCAATCTGTTTGGTCAAAAGTAATTGCTTTTAAATGCTCTGATGCAATCGCTGCTTCGTAATGATAAGCAGAAAATACATCTGTTTTTACTGCTTTGGTCATCGCTCGATTTCCAAGAACAATTAATGGTGAATACCAGGTTTTCCGATCTTGATTTTTAAGGTCTACGATCTCATTGTATTCATTAACTTTACTATCCAATCTTGCTGATTGAAAACACATTAATGCAAACAAGGCATAGGCAGAAGGCTGGTTGGTGTATTCGTTTTTCAATATTATCTTACAAAGCCTAACGGCTTCTCCACAAAGTTCTTTTCTTATTAAAATATCTTTTCTATTGGAATGAAATCCTTCATTAAAAATAAGGTATAAAACTTCCAAAACTCGACTCAAACGGTCTGGCAATTCCTTCCCTCTTGGTATTTCGAAAGAAATCGTTTCTACCTGAATCGTTTTTCGTGCTCGGGTTAATCTTTTTTTAATGGTCTCTTCTTTTAGCAATAATGCCGATGCAATTTCCTTACTACTAAACCCTGATATCGTTTTTAAAGCAAAAGCGATTTGTTCCTTAGGATTTAAATCTGGATGACAAGCCGTGAAGATCATCCTCAATTGGCTATCTTCTATTTCATTTTCCAAAAACAAATCATTGATCGCAATGACCTCAGGACCTTGATTAATTGTATGTACCCTTTTCTGCTCAGCGTTTAATTTCCGAAATAGATCAATGGTTCTATTTTTTGCTGCTTTTGTTAACCAAGCTTCTGGATTTTCAGGAATTTTATCTCTCCAAGAAAGGATCGCAGTAGCAAATGTATCTTGCACGGCATCTTCGATTGTTTCGAGATTAGCTAATCCAAAAATCCTCGTCAAAATGGAGACCATCTTTCCATATTGATGTCTGAAAAGATGGTCTATCATTTTTTGTTCCATTGCTTATCTATTGTGAAAGTAGTCTAAAATTGAATGGATCTTTTATTGTTCAAATACCATAATCTCCCGAATCTCAACGGTCCCTCCTAAATCATAATCAGGATACCCCTCTGCGATTTTTACAACTTCCTCGTAATTATTCGCTGTTACGATATAGTAACCTCCCACTAATTCTTTTACTTCGGTAGATGCAAGGTCAGTAATCGTTCGATCTTTACCAGAAATTCTTTTTACCTCTGGGTGCAAGGCATGACCTCCTTTTACCACTCCTGCTTTTTCCATTTCAGCATTCCATGCAAACCATTTACCCATCTGCCCTTGCATTTCTTCTGGAGATAAGCCAATATCACTATAACTTGCTCCAATAAAAATCATCATAAATTCTTTCATTTTCTTTTTTGTTTTAAAGTTAAAAAAAATCTCTTGTTATTTTAAAATTTGAATTTGACTTAAAATCAAAGCCTACATCGATGCATAACCATGCACTTCGATGGAGCAACCTTCAAACCAAGACAAATGTGGATGTCCTTCTAAAAGTCCTTTCACTTGTTCTTCACTTTCTCCTTGTAGGATAGAATAGCCGGTTACTTCATTGGTGCTTTGTCCCCATTTACCAGCAGCATTTATTGTATGAGCGGGCATTAATGGCGCTCCGAAATCAAGGATGTGTTCTCCACATTTTTCTTTCCAAGCAAACCACTGTTCCATTCCTTTTGCTTTGTCTTCTTCTGAAGTATTTGCCATTCGAGCCATTGCTGAAGAAGGAGCGTAATAAAGTGCGATGAATTTTTTCATAATTATTTTGTTTAATTTTTGTTGAAAATAGTTTTATCATATACATGACGAGACTGCTTTCGAAAGGGGGGACATTTTTTATAGAAAAGATTAAAAACGAAGAATTTATAATGATGAGACTTGGGGATATTGGAGATAAATAAGTTACTTTTGCAGCTTTTCAGGATCAATAAATGGCCTTGGTTACAAACCTATTTTATCTAGATAATGCTATAGACAAGTTACAAACTTGTCACAATTCGTAACTTCCAAGTTAGAACCTCTTAAAATCGGTTTTAAATTTGAAAGAGAGTTCTAAAAACGAATATTAAATTCTTACGAGACTTGGGAATATTGGAGATAAATAGATTACTTTTGCAGCTTTTTAGGATAAAGAATATTTATTATGAAATACAGAAGATTAAGTACGGAAGAATTGGCGGAAGTGGAAAAGGAATTTATCAACTTCTTGGTATCGCATACGATTACTGGTGAAGACTGGGTAAAAATCAAGACGGAGTCTCCGGAGAAAGCGGATTCTCTGATTGAGATTTTTAGTGATATTGTTTTTGAAAAGGTGTTGAAAAAGGTGGAATTTCTGGAGTTTAAAACACCTAAGGATATTAAAACTTTTAATTGTTTAGCCGATAAGATTAAATTAATGGGGATTCAGATTGACGGTGAGTCTTCTTTGAGTTTTAGCCAAAATATGGATCCGAAAGAGATGCTTGCTTTGTTGCAGGCTTCTGATGCAAAACTACAATTGTATCAGGCGGAGAAGTCTTATAATAAGGATCGGGAAATGGAGATTTTCGAGATGATGGAGAGTGGGTGTTTGATTTCAAAGGGGGAATTATTTGGGATGCTGGAGGGCTTGAAGGAATAGATTGCCTACGGTGATGGTGATGAATCTCGGCTTCGCTCGATTTGACAGGGGGCTTCGAATTTGCTAAATAGGAATAACACCTTGCGGTGAGAAAGGAGTAACAAAAAAGCGTATTGATTTTCTTTTGAAAATCAATACGCTTTTTTGTTTTTAAGGGTTGAACCTATTTACGGTTTTTCGAATTTCGTAAGCTCACTAGAACTATCTAGTTTTCCCTTTTTATTGTAGGTTTCATCTTTGACTACCCCGACACCTTCGGCGATCCATTGGATTACTTTGTATTTCTTTTTGACGAATCCTAATTTCATATTCAAATCGTACTCTAATTTGTAACAGTCAAATGTTCCTGCGGCAGTCGTTACTGATTCTTGGAGAATTACTTTTCTATTGGTGAGATCGAAGGTCATCGTCATAATTTTTATACCAGAACTACTGACTATAATTTCTGCGGATGCATCTTCTAACTCCTTCCCTACATTCAAATCATTTGGAAAAACTAAAGCATCTCCTGACACTTCAACTTCCATTCCGTAGGTGCTTTTCATCACCGCTGGATTCATCATATTTGTAACATCGATTTCATATCCATTTTCCTTGCATGCAATATTGTAATCTCCAGTATGTAATTCTTCTCCTTTTTTATCCAATACTGTAGCCGAAATTTCTGCTTCTACTTGTCCATCTGTTTCAGTGATATCTACGATAGTGGTTTGAGTTACGGAAGTTGTTTTACCTTTTTTATCGTACTGAGTCATTTCGATTTTTGTATCTGGCTCAAAAGGAAAAAAGCCTTTACAATCTTGTGCTGAAATGGATTGGCTTAGAAAAAAGAAACTTAGTAGAATGAGAACTTTGTTTGAAATGGCTGAGTGACTTTTCATAAAATTAAAATGGTTATCGAGGTTAATGATAGATTGATGATAATTTTCCAAGGTAAAGATAAGCAGCCGGTTTTGATTATTGTATTAATGTTTTGTAAAAGGTCGTTAATCTTTTGTGAAAGGTTTTCCTCGTTTGTTAAGCTATTGAGGAACCAATTGATGGATGAATTGCTTTAATTACTCCCCTAGCCTCGTCTCTAGTTCCTCCACCTTAAGGTCAAGCCAGTCTTTATAGATGGTTTTTGTGGATTCCATTTCGGTTTTTAATTTGGAGAGTTCCTTTTTTGATTTATTGGAGGTAACGAATTCGAGGTTTGATTTAATCTGAAATGCTCTATTTGTAAAACGTACTAAATTGGACATTCCTTTTTTACGATCTTCCGGAATAAGGGTGTTGCGACTGAGGTATTGAGAGAAAGATCTGGTTAAAGAAACCAACGCTTCGTTTTCTTCAAGGTCATAATAAGTTCGAAGTAAAAGGGATTTGGCAGCCAGGCTATAACGCATATCGGTGTATTCTACACGGACTAAAAGGTCAAGCACTTTTCCAAATTCTCCCATGCTATAATAGTAGGAAGCTAAATTAAAAGTGTGTGCATTTTCTATCACTTCAGGGCTCAGTCGATTTTTATAATTTTCAATAAAATTGAAAGTCCAGTCCATTTCTTTCAAGCGGATTCCTGCGGTCACGATGTTTTTATAATGCCACTGTGAAAGGAAGTCGTTATTGTCCATGAGCAATTCTTTTTCTAGTTGATCTTTATAAAGAATAAAAGATTCTTTTAGAAATTGTCGCTGACCTTTGTTGATTTTTTCAATACAGTAATTCTGAAAATAACCATAGATCGTATACAATTCTGGTTTAGTAAAAAAGTGGCTATTGTTTTGAACGACCGGAAGTGCATCATAGTAAAAACTTGCATCTTCGTTTTGAATCATCTGATAAATTTTGAAATAAACGATGATCGTTGGGTTCTTTGAATACTGATCGAGGTTTTGACGAACATCCTCGATTAACAAATCTAATAAACCTGTCGAATAATCAATTTTCATGATTCGACTCCTAACGATCATTTCGCAGCTATCTCTAAGTTTAAGTGCCAAATAATAATTATCAAGGTTGTTTTGTTTTTGCTGAATACTGTGATCCTTTTCATGTTTTGAACGATGAGCATAATATTGATCAGATTCGGCAGCTTTCAAAAACTGGATATTAAAATAATTCGTATCTTTATATAAATCATTCTTTAATTCCCGCTCAAACTTATTTGATACTTTTTCATAGTATCGATACTGTTCCTTATTGCGTAATTTTCTAAGCAGTAGAATTTTATGAAAATTTTCATCCTCCTTAAACTGTTCTGTGGTCAAATATTGCTCAAGTAAGCGGAGTGTGTAGGTAAAAAGTAATGCCAGTTCGCTTTGATGTTGTTTTTGCTTTGGAAGTATTAATTGGAGCATTTTCGCTCGATCACAGTTTCGATGATTAAAATCCGGGTATATTTTACTTAGATACGCTACTAATGTGCGAACTCCTTTGTGTTTATTGTAATACGGAGAGTGTGCAAATTCGTGGAATCTGGTCATTTCTTTTTTAGAAAAAGATTGAAAGACTTGAATCAATTGGTTGGAAAGCAAAAAAAATCAATTTTATTTTATTAAAAAACTTCTTCAAGATATTGATTTTCAATTAATTATACTAACATTTATTTTAAAAAACACCTAAAAAAAATCAAAAAATAGGCAAAAGAGTTGTTTCAAAAGGCTTAATTATCAGCCATATTTGTACTAGAGCTTGTTTGAGACCTCTATTCGGCTTATAAATTTATATTTTAAAAGACGGAATCATATCTCAAAAATACTCTTAGACTTAATTTTGTGCAGATTTTATAGGTCAACATCGACCTTTCTTCCCAATCATGCCTTTTTTGGTTAGTTTTTGATAATTTCAAAAATATAAAACCAAATTAAGGTTTTTGGTATTGGAAGACCCCATGTATACCATCCCGCCAAATAAGTCTATTAAAGTTTGTAACCGGGAAAATCTAAATACTGCCATGACGATAACCAAATTAATAAAAGTACTTGCTACCGTTTTAATTATTTGTTGCTCAAATAATTACGCTTTCTCTTTTTCTAAAAACGATATAGAGACTAGCTCTGAATCGGTGGTTTGTGAGATTTTTGATCTTGTAATCGAAACGCTCCCTTGTGATCCAAACGGTATGTTTTCAGTAGAACTTGATTTCGAATTTATTGATGTGACCAATACTTTTACGGTCACTGTCAATGGACAAGATTACGGCGTTTATAATTATATTGACTTGCCCGTTGTAATTGGAGGATTCAATGGAGATGGAACTACCGTTTATGATTTTTTAATAGCGGATGAGTTAGATCAAAATTGTTCTACCAATGGATTACTAGACGCCTTAGATTGCAATACTACTCCATCAAATTGTGTGAATTTTAGTTTTTTAGAAGATGGCGAAAATTATGGGAACCTTCAAAACGGAGATGTGCTGACCGTTGAGAATGATATTACGGTTACCGTAGTTGGCCATACTTTACCTTTGTTTGAATATATTGAAGCTAGTATAGATCCGTTTTGTGGCTCTTTCCCTGCGGCAGATGGGATTCATATTTTTATGGCTAATGGATTGAATTTTAATTTTGCTCAGGTTGATAACACTTCCGTTAGTTACGATGTGCAAACTTGTGCAGCTGAAGGTTCTTTTTCAATTGATGGTGGACCATTTATCGATACTTATTTCCCAACAACTTCTGATACCACTTTTAATTTACCTTCTGGGCATTTGGTAAATATTGTAAAAAACCCAAACCTCGATTCAGAAGCTCATGTGACCATTACAGGTATTTTAGAAAACTTAATTATACAAGGTCTTGAGTTATCGCTTGATAATGTTTGTTATGGAAGCGATCCTTTGGTTTGTGAAGTATCGAACTTAATAGTAACTCCTCAAGATTGTAATCTAGATGGAACTTATGATATTATAATTGACTTTACTTTTGCAAATCCTGACAATGACTTTTTTGATTTATATGATGCATTCGGAAATTTCCTGGCGACTTACGCATTAGCAGATCTTCCAGTTTTACATGAAAATCTTGTTCCGGAAGGAACGGAGTTTGATGCTATTCAGGTTTGTATAAACGACAATCCAAATTGTTGTACTGCGATAGAGTTTTTAGCTCCTGAATGTACACCTCCTTGTGAACTTTCTAACCTCACTATTGTACCCACAGATTGTGATGGCGAGTTCTTTGGGGTGATCATCGATTTTGATTATGAAAACACGAGTACTTCTTTTTCTGTAGTTGGCAATGGAAATGATTATGGGGATTTTGAGTATGCAAATTTACCTGTCATTATTGGTGGATTGGAAGGAGATGGAACGAGTGGATATGAATTTTTGATAACTGATAATGATGATCAAACTTGTTTTATTTTTGATCAGATTTCGGCGGAAGATTGTACACCAGTCTGCGAACTTGGATTCCCATCGATTTACGATTTTGAATGTGACGGTGCGGTCTTTTATGCAACTGTAGATTTCGACTATGCCAATGCTAGTGATTCTTTTGATATTGATATTTCTAATTTAGGTGACCACTATGTTGAACGATTTGCTTATGCGGATCTTCCTGTTTCAGTTGGTCCTATTGATGTACCTGATAATGCAAACTCGTTTGGTTTATCCATTACCGATATGGTTTTAGGTTTTGATTGTTCAAACGGTTTAGAGTTCGATCAACCGGATTGTCCAGCTTGTGAAATTATTAGTGCTAGCGCAGAATTAGCCTGTGTTCCTCAATCAAGTTTTTTTTATGAAACTACCATAAACCTCGAAGCACAAAATGCATCTGGATTAGAATTTGAAATAAATGTAAACGGTGGAAATTTATCGACCACTTATGCTTATGAAGACTTTCCTATAACGATCAATCTCTACGAACCAGAAATCATCATCATTACAGCAGAATCTGATTCAACCTGTAATTATACGCTTGAAGTTGAACTTCCAGATTGTGTTTGCGGAGCTGGAAATTTCACTTATGATTTTTTAGAATGTACCAATGATGGTTGGTTATTGAGTATGGATTTTGACTATGATAATGCAGACGAAGATTTTGAAGTGCTTGACCCAGATGGCAATTCTCTTGGAATTTTCAATACTGCAAATTTACCAATTACTCTTGAAGCACCTTTAAGTCCTTTTAGTAGTATTTACCTACAGGTTTGCTTTCTCACTTCTGACTGCTGTACTTATGCTCAATTTCAAGATCCATTTTGTAATGGAGCATGTAATATTTTCAATCACAATGTTACCGCAACAGACTGTAGTGACCAAGGACAATATTCTATTAACATAGATTTTGATTATGAAAACACAAGCGATTCATTCTATGTAACGTCTTGGTATTTTGGCGATCAACAAGAATTCGGCCCTTTTTCTTATAATAACTTACCAATTAACATTGATGGTTTTGAAGCAGATGGAGATATACTTATACTGAACTTCGTAGATAGTGATTCTTCAAATTGTCAAACAGGAATTGACCTCCAAGCTCCAAATTGTTTTGGACCAGATGAATGTCTGATCAACGAAGTTATTGTTCAAGCCTATTGCAATGAATCAGGAACTCATGATATAATTATTGATCTCGATATCGAAAACGCAACGGATAACATTTTTCAAGTAGATGTGTTTGGCCCTGGCAATGATGGAGAATATACTCTTGATGACTTTCCAATCGTGATTGAAGATTATGATTACTTTTTTGATTTTATAACTGTTTCAGTTACCGATATTGCTGACCCAGGATGCGCAGGATACACTAACATTGATTTGCCACAATGTGAGTTTTGTATAGGTTTTGATAATCTAGAAGATGGTGTAAATTATGGTGACCTCGAAGCAGGCGACACGCTTACTACGGAGAATGACGTTGTAGTAACTGTTACTGGATATGATGGAAATTTATTCGAATACATCGAAGCGAATGTTGATCCATTTTGTGGCCCCTTCCCTGCTGCGGATGGCATTCATGTGTTTATGTTTAATGGTTTAAATTTTGACTTTTCAGAGCTTGACAATAACTCTTCTTTTGTGAGTTTTGATTTTCATACTTGTGATCCAGGTGGAGAGTTTTCAGTTAATGGAAATGACTTTACTCCTTTCTTTTATTTTAGTTCTTTGGATACAACTTTCACTTTGGACTCTGGCCATGAAGTTCACATCGTCAGAAACCCAGATGTAAATTGGGAAGGTAATGTAAGCATCTCTGGAGACATTGGAGACTTGAGTATTCAAGGTGTGGAATTGGCAATTGATAATATTTGTTACCAAGTTGCTGCTCCTCCTCCATGCGAAATCGGAGCCATCAATTTCAGTCCCGCTTGTGATGGCGAAATTTCTTATGCCACTATCGATTTCGATTATACAAATACTTCCGACTCTTTTGATCTGACGATTAATAATGATGCCTATACTTTTGCTTATTCTCAATTGCCGGTAAACATTAGCCCGCTTCCGAATAATGGAAACGAATTTATGACTGTGGTAGTTTCTGATCAATTAAATCCTAATTGTGGAAACGAAAGAACTCATGATCCGATTGAATGTACACCTCCGGCTTGCGAGTTATTTAATCCAGATTTCATCTATAGTTGTTCGGGGGAAGAAATAACGATTCTTCTTTCTTTTGAATATAACAATACTAGTGATTCTTTTTCTATTACTGAAAGCGGGATAGATTTAGGCATCTATGCTTATAATGATCTCCCCATTTCTTTTGGTCCATTTATCGGTGATGGTCAGGTTTTCAATTTTATTATGACAGACATGGAGATGGAGACTTGTGTTTTGGAAGCTGAATTTGATTCTCCTGACTGCGTCCCTGATTGTGCGATTACTAATTTCACTTCTACAGAACCTGTTTGTAATCTAGATGGAGGATATGACATTACACTTGATTTTATTTATCAAAATCCAGGAAATAATCTATTTGATCTTTTCAATGCCGATGATGAGTTAATCGGAACTTATGAGTTAACAGATTTACCTCTGACCTTAAATAATTATGAGCCATTCTATGGAGACCTTGAAGTTTTCAGAGTCTGCATAAATGACAATGAGAACTGTTGTTTAGTCTTAACTGTTGCTTTTCCAGAATGTACCGATCCTCCGTGCGAAATCGGAGCAATCAATTTCAGTCCTGCTTGCGATGGTGAAATTTCTTATGCCTCTATCAATTTCGATTATATAAATACTTCTGATTCTTTTAATCTAACGATTAATAATGACGATTATACTTTTGCTTATTCTCAATTGCCAGTCAACATCAGCCCACTTCCGAATAATGGAAATGTCTTTATGATGATTTCGGTTTCTGATCAATTAGATATTAATTGTGGAAGCGAAAGAACTCATGATCCAATTGATTGTACGCCGCCAGTTTGCGAAATTTTCGACTTAGTTGTTGAAGCGAGTGACTGCAATCCAAATGATGTTTTCTTTGTTGACTTGGATTTCAATTATGCAAACATTAGCGATTCTTTTACGGTAGTTGGTAATGGAATGAACTATGGGACTTTCCCTTACATGGGGGCATCTATAACACTTGGACCTTTCGAAGGAAATGGACAGACGCTTGAGTTTATTGTAATTGATCAAGATAATGATGAATGCTTTGCAGAAACTGGTTTGGTGGCACCGAATTGTGGTACTGCTTGTAATTTAGCTTCTACTGGATTTGCGGAAGGTTGTAATCCTGATGGATTTTTCTTTATTCAATATACTACTGTAAATGACGACCCAAATGGTGTGGGATATCAAGTTTTAGTTGACGGCGAATTTTATGGTGAATATATTTACGACCAATCGACGGTAGAAATCGGTCCTCTTGAAGGCAATGGACAAGATATTATTTTGACTTCTGTTGATCTTGATGATCCGGAATGTAATACTAGTTTTACCATTCTTGCTCCGGATTGTACACCTGCGAATTGTGAAATCGGAGCGATCATTTTTGAACCAGCTTGCGATGGCGAGATTTCTTATGGCTTTATCAATTTTGATTATGCAAACGTCAGCGACTCCTTCAATCTGACCATTAATAATGACACTTATACTTTTGCTTATTCACAATTGCCGATTAACATCAGCCCTCTTCCTAATAACGGAAATGAATA
>CAKZTD010000361.1 GCA_937921595.1 uncultured Saprospiraceae bacterium | reverse complement strand
TCGACAACATAGAGTAAATGTTACATAGCTTTTTTGTTGTTTCTGTAATAAAACTAGGTCAAAATATCACTTCATAATAATTGTCTGTTTCCTTAATAGGGTAGACTCCTTGTCGTATGACAGTAGTGCATTGTCCAAGTGCTTTAATTACAAAATCAGGTGTTGTGTAGTCTTCGAGTATAATGAAATAACCACTTCTGAAATGTTTTTTTATTGTTTGAAGGTGCATTTCATTTTTTCGAAATTTGAATAATAATCGGTTCTTGTTGCTTATAGAAATGTCAGCAATACTAGCACATTTTATCGTTGTCTTTTTTTGTTTTTTTTTCGACGTTATTCGACAGATTCCATTATAGGTACAGTCTTTTGTCGGCATTCCAAATGTGATAAATACGGTAATGTTTAAACTAGTGTTTTTAATTTCTATATCTGGTTTTTGAATATTGCTAGATTGTTTGAATTGATTCATTTCTTTTTTCTTAAAAGAGGAGGTGCAATTTCATTTTTTGTTTACAAAATTATAGCACCCCCTTTGGTTATCCAATGACAAAAATCTAATGATTTTAAGTTTTTTATTTAATGGAATAGAACGAGAATATATTCGTCAACTTTCATTGAGGTCTTCAATTATAATTCGGTTCATGTTTTTTTGTTCTTCTGAATTTAGATTAATAAATTCTTCGTTTAAGAAAAGTAATCCATGCAGTAGTAATAAGATAAATGTAAGAATTGACATAACAAATAAGTTTTAGTTTCAAGCTTTATAAATTATAAGTAACACTACAAATATATATCAATCTTTTGTTCGATTGCTGGACAATTTTCATTCTATTTCTTCCTGAGTTATTTATTTATTCTGTTTATTTTAATGTGTAAAGTGCTTTAAATTAGTAGTTTGTAAGTTTTTTGTAAAAATGAATCTTACTTATTTCGTTAGCTAAATAATTGATTTTTTAAAATTTATTATAAAAAAGACACTAATGGTCGTTACCTAAATTGGTTTGATGTTATTAAATAGTAAGCAGGAATTACTCTTTAAATAAGAGACTTATTTTTTCATGTATTAGTTTTTTAAAATAGTAAAATCAGTAATAATATTTTATAATATTATTAAGTGAACTTGTTTTTTTAATGCTAATACAAGAAAATGGAAAAGCTAAAAGAGTTAGTTGGGATTATTAATAAAAATAAGGTTAAGTCAATTGAAATAATTGGTAAGTCTAATAATAGCAATACATTAATTGCGAAATTTTATGAGGCTTTACATGACCAAAAAATTTCTTCTGATGAAGATGCTTTAGTTTTTTTATATGGAGAGAAAAGCAATAAAAAAGCTTACTATAAATTAAAGCACAACCTTAAGGAACGCTTACTAAATACGTTGTTTTTAGTAGATGTAAAAAATAAAAAATATAGTGATCGAAAGCAGTCTTACTTAGAGTGTCAAAAGGGTTTGATGGCTTTAAATTTTTTATTGAAAGAAGGTGTTGCAAGAAAAACAGCTATTTGGTTGGCTGAGAAGATTTTGAAAATATCAATTCCTTGGGTTTTTACTGAAATAATTTTATCGACTTTGAGAACCCTTAGAAGTTTTCATGCTAGTAAAAGCGGAGATAGAAATAAGTTTCAGAAATATGACCAGTTGATTACTGATTATCATGCACTATATAATGCGGAACTCATTGTCGAATCAAAGTATACAGATATTTTATCATTCTATGTAAACGATAAATCTACTAAGTTTCATGTTTACGAATTAGCGAGTAAACATATTGAGGAAATTAAAACGTTTGAACCTAAGATTAAATCTGCAAAATTTTATTACCAATCAGCAATGTTGAAGATAACCAAATACATGAGTGTCAATGATTATCGAAAAACAGCAGGACTTTGTAGGCAAGCATTGAATGATATTGATTCTTTAGGATATAAAGATAATAAAGCAATTGTTGTGATCTCTTACCAGTTAATTGCCAGCTGTATCCAACTGAAAAAGTACGACGAAGGAAAGAAGCATGTGCAAAATATTTTAGCAGTTCAAGACGCTAATACTTTTAATTGGTTTAAGACTCATGAGTTATACTTGAGTCTTTGCTTTCATGCTGGAGATTATAAAGATGCGTTAAAAGTATATTCTGATATTATTAATAATCAGAAATTTAAATGTCTTCCCCAAAATATTAGAGAAGTATGGAAAATTTATGAGGCCTGGCTGCATCTGCTTTATAGGATGGATAAGATTGAAGGCTTACCTGCAGAGAATGAATTACTGAAAAAATTTAAAGTTTCTCGTTTTATAAATGAAATGAATATCCTTTCAAAAGATAAAAAAGGACTTAATATTCCGATACTTATTGTCCATACCGTTTTGTTATTTATGTATAATAAAGAGGAGATGCTTTATGATCGACAAGGTGCAATTTCGAAGTATGTATATCGCTACATAGATGAAAAAGAGAATCAACGAAGTTTTTATTTTATGAAAATTCTAATTGCGGTTATTAAAAATGATTTCAGGAAAAATGAGATTGAATTAAAGACAAAAAAAATATACTCTCAGTTGCAACAAACACCAATTGATAGGTCTAGGCAAAGTCATGATGTGGAAATTATTCCTTATGAAACAGTATGGTGTTTGATTTTAGAAATATTAGATATGAAAAATTCATCTAAAGCAATATTTTAATAATTCAGGTTTTCAAAAAAACAAAACGCCTTAAAAGAAATTTCTTTTAAGGCGTTTTTAGTTAGTAAAAACTAAACCAGAAGCTATTAAAAATAATAGTTTAGAGTTTAAGAATCAAGCTTATTAGTTTTTCTTCCAACCCATCGCCATCTTCTCATTCGCTTCAGCATAACCATTGTTGCCTGCTTTTTTTGCAGCAGCAGAAGACTCTGCTATTTTCGCAGCAGCTCTTTTGTAATCTCCTTTTTTAGCTTGAATCTGTGCTTCAAGACGTAATTGCCAGTAACGAGGATTTCCTTCGTCTGCAGCGATTTGATTTGCTGCTTTTACCCAAGTTAAAGCTTGGTCTAAATCTTTGTCAGTTTTAGAATAGTAAAGAGCCGCTTGGTAGTAATCATTTCTTGAAACTCCTTTCATGGTCTTTTCAATAGCAGCTGTAACTTTGCTGTCCACTTCAACTTCAACAGTAAAAGGTACATAGTAGTTACCCCACATAAATGCGATGGTAGCAGAATTGTCTTTCAATTCATCGAACATGAAATTGAATGATTCCATCTCTTCTGGAGAGGTGATGGTTTTTACATCAAAGCGAGCTACTTCTTTGCTTGAATCGTAACCGCCGACGTTTCCACCTAAAGAAAGGTCGCTGTATAACATTACAGTCCAAGTTTCTTTACCTGGAATACTGTAGATCGCGTATTTTCCTTTTTTAACTGCTTTTCCAGCGATTTTTACATCGTCGCTAAATTCGATTTTTGTAGATTGGTTTGCACCAGTTCTCCACATTTGTCCCCATTTTTCAACTTCTACAAATAATTCTCTTCCTTTTTTACTTGGACGAGAATATTCAATGGTGATGTCGGTTAATCCAACAGTCTGCATGATTTTAGCAGATGGACTAGCACTTGGCGTTTGGATTTGAGCCATAGTCTGCGTCATAAAGAACGTACAGACGAGTAGGGTAGATAATATCAGTTTCTTCATTTTCTTAATTTTGAGCATAATTTAATAATGAAATAAGATAGATAAACCACATTTTTATTGATAGGTTTATCAATTCTGTATCAAAAATAATATTTTCCGCTATGAAAATTAAAGCATTGCTTACTTTTAGAAAAATATAACACTTATGTCTGGATATGGACCTAGAAATACCCCTTTGAAGCGATTTGATGTCAAGAATTTAAAAGATGAGATAATGAGAGCGCTTAATTTGGAAAAAGGGCTGCTATATACGATTATAAACTTGGCCATTCGACCAGGGGAGACATTAAATACCTATCTGTTCGAGGATAGAAGAAAACTGATCAAACCTTTGCCATTTTTACTTTTGACTGTTGCTCTAGCAACCTTTTTTACTTTAAATTTTTTGGATTTGGAGGAAGCCTTCGGAACTTCAGCAATGAATACCGAAGGTTTAGATGAAAAAGCTCAGGAATTTGTTCAAATGTATACTGAAAAATTTACTCAATATTATAATGTACTGCTTTTGATTTCCGTACCGTTTTTGGCGTTTTCTAGTTATTTACTTTATAATAAGCATAGATACAATTTTGCCGAACATTTGGTAATAGGAACTTACTTGACCTGTATGATGAATATTGCTTATGTACTTCTTTTTCCATTTTTTCGAATGGATTATGGAGTGACAACTTTAGTACTGGTACTGATGTTTACAGCATATTCTGCCTTTGCGTTGATTCAAGTTTTTAAAGAGAGAATCGGAATAGGTATATTGAAGGGGATTGCATTACAGTTTTTGTATTACATGTTCTTTACAATAATTGGGATTGTATTTGTTATTATCATAGTTGTTTTTATGGTTATTAAAACGAAACTTGGGTGAAGTAATTGAAGAATAGATAAGTGACGATTTTCAACTCAATCTGGAAAAGATCAGCTCTTACTTCCTGATGTGAATGAGGTTTTAAAAATTTAAAACTGTTTCTATTCTAAGCCATTCCGTAAGTCTTTAAATACAATACTTTGTTTGAAATCTTTTTGAAGTAAAAGCACAATATTAGTCAAAACTATTTCTCCCATGTTTAGACATTTTTTAAAAATATCATTCTTATGGTGATAAGCTAATTCTTCTCCAAGTTGTGCCACTTTATTTTTCTGTGAAATCTCATCGTGAGTCATTACATCGAATAATTCATTGACTTGTTTGATGGAAGCTTTTACTCGTCCAGCGATCAAACTTCGTTCTTCCAATTGATATTGTCTCACTGTTTCTGGAGCCATATGTTGAATGCCCAAAAATATAATTGGATTGTTTTCTTTAAAATATTGAGGCAGATAAAAACTCTTTCGACCTTCATAAGATTGTTGATCGAAATCAATGGCTCGTATCCGGTATTGATTACCTTCGATGTCGGGGGTGATGTCGACGACGTAATTATAAGCTCGCATATCGCCCAGTAATCTAACAAAGCATCGCTCGTTAAATTTTACAAATTCTTTAGCTATCCGAATTTGGTTGAATTCATTTTCTTGAAGTTTTACAGTCATAAAATCATCACCAGGAATGCCTGCAATATGTTCTTCAATTAGTGTGTCACCGTCAACTAGATAATTCAAATTATTAGGAGATAATAAGTATTCTAATTCAAGGCCGTAGACTCGACTAGCATCTGCTTTTTTGATATAAAAATGATCGTAATTATCATTAAGTCGATTGATGATCCGGATTCGGAATGGTTTTGTATTTCCAAAAGTGCAATAGTCAATTCTGGCAACATCGAGATGTTCTAAAATTTGTTGATCTCCATCAGCTTTGATCAAAGAATAAATCTTGGTCAGGTTTTCAAAAAGTTCTTTTCGATCATATTCTTGAAAATAAACAGTTTCCCAATAAGTGTTTTCTCCTTTTTGATTGAGGAGTTCGGTAGAAGCTATATAGCGCAAAAGATCATTGTACTTAACCGGAAGTTCAATATATCGATTGTGGGATTTTAAATATTCTTCTAAAGGTTTTCGAATAGGGAAGAAGTTTTTTTTCTTGGACGGTTTGTTACCTTGCATAGTTGACGATTTGTTTCGATCAAGGAGGAAATATTAGCTGAGTGTTATACTTTGAATTGAAGCATGAAGTTACACTTAAAAGTGGCAGCATTTTAAGAATTAAAGAAGAGGTACTTTAAAATGGAAAATTATTAAAAGTCAAAGAAGGATAGTTTCTTCTTATTCCTAAGCCACCATCCTAGAGAAAGAATACCAACAATAGCAGAAAACCATAGAAGAGGGTTCCATTGGAAGGGAATTTGCATAGAGCGCATATCTCCAATAGGAATCATAGCACTCCAGTAAAAAGGATGAACATCTAGATCATATTTTGAATTGGCAAGAAAGTCTAATTTTGCTTTTCTCAACGCTTCATCTTTTGTTAATCCATAACCTATGTTCTTGTAAAAAAGATTCATTAACTGAGAGACTCTTAAGTCATTGACATTCCATAGACTAGTGTTGATGTTTGAGGTCCCGCTGAAAGAGAATCCTCTAGCAAGGCTGATGACACCTTCGCCTTTTCTGTTTTCTCCGATTCCTGTTTCGCAGGCGCTAAGTGTGACCATTTCGGATTGAAGAGGGATGTTGTAAATATCTTTTACAAAAAGCAATTCGTTTTCTAAGGTGTCATAAACTTCAGAAAATGCAAGGAAGCTATAATCACTATTGGTCTTGTCAGCAATAGCATGTGTCGCAAAATGGATGATGCTATACTGAGGTCCTTCTTTTATGAAATAATCTTCAGTAGCCTCATTTCCTATAATCGTTTTTGCACCGATAATTTTACTGATTTCCTTTGCTTCAACTGTATTGAATTTGAGGGGAACGAGAAACAAATCTCTTAAATTTCCGGATTGCCCAAAATTGTTGAATGTAGGAGCAAAAGCGATTGTATTATGATGAGATTTTGCTTTTTTATTGCTGACCATTTCATCTAGCATAGTTGCAGAATAACAATAGCTAATTGCATAATCCTTGAGTAAGTATTGATGTTGCTTATATTTTTTATTTTCATCGCCAGTTTGTTTGATGAAAATTTCAAAAGGGATTTCAGCAAGTACTCCTCCCGGAATAATTATGATTCTTTCTTTAAAAAAATCTTCTACTGGATTTACTATTTCCCAGTATAACCCTTCAGAATGTTCGACAATATCTTGATGGTATTTGCTGTCAAGATTGAATGGGTATTGAAATTTAGCAATGTTTATTCTTAGCTCTTCGATCCATGATTGAAGAGGGAAACTCTTATTGATTCTTTTGACATTAAAAGAATCTTTTGTGATAACGAAAACAAAAATGTTTTTTTCTCCAACAAAATACTCGACCAGAGCTTGGTCTTCTTCTAGAGTTTCTGTTTGTAGTTTATTAATCTGAACTATGCTTAAATCGTTTTTGTAATGGGAGTATCTTGGGTATTTACTTTCTAGAATTTGAACCTGATTATAAAGTTCCTCTTTTAAGTCAAAAACTTGACTAGAGTAGTTAACTATTTTGTTTTGGTTTTTGTGTTCATATTTATGTTCTTCTTCTCTGATTTTCTTTTCAAGAAAAGTGATGTCGAGCCTAAGTTGCTGTTCTTTTTTTAATAAACTATCAGGGATTTGTGCGATGTTTTTTGCTTTTGCGTTTCGTCTTTCTTCTAATAGTACAAAACTGGTACTATACTCACACCTCTCAAAAGCATCTTTGATAAAGTATTGATCTTTTGTTGCTTCATACAATATGAAATCTACATCTATTGCATCTTCAAAGATATGAAAGAAGTTTCCAGCCAGCATTTCCTTTGATAATTCTTCTTTAAACCCTTTTCGAAAATAATTTAAGATATAAATTAAATCGGTATAGATTCTATTAGCCATTTTTAACTGAAGTACGTTTTTATTATTGATCCAAAGCGCTCTTAATATTTGTGCTTTAGTATTTAAGGCTTTTAAGATATTTATGTTGAATTTATCCTTTTCGGTCGGAGATATATTCTCATCATAATCAAAGATGGAGAGAGCTTTGTCTATAAATGTTAAAGCTTTATTTAGTTCTTTTTTTTTGAGATAGATAGAAGCTAAATTTGTTTGAATGATTGCAACTTCAGTATGGTCCTTTCCAAAAATAGTTGTGTAGATTTCTTTCGCTTTAAATAAATGATCGATAGCTTGAGTCGTATCTTTTAATTCTAATTGAATATTAGCCATCATAAAGTAAGTAGAGGCGATTTCATCATGTATTCTGGGTAGATGTTTGATTCTTAGTTGATAGGCTTTGTTTAGGTTTTCAGTAGCTTTGTTGTAGTCTTTTAATGTGTAGTACATTAATGATAAACTATGATATAGATTGGCACCACGAGGAGTGTCCAAAAAAATATTTTGATTAGCAATATTCCATGATAAATTTAATGATTCTTTAGTTTCTGAAATTTTATTAAGAGCAGAATAACAAAAACTAATATTATTTAATTCTTTAGATATCTCATTATCTGTATCTCCAAAATTTTCAACCGTAATAGCAAGAGATTTATTAAAAAAAGACAAAGCCCTTTCAATATCACCTTTAAAAAATATACAAATTCCAATGTTATTATAAAGGTATCCAAATCTAAAATCATTAGGTGAAAACAATTTTAGATAAATAGATTTAGTTAAATCATAGTAAGCTAGAGCCTTGTCATAGTCAGTCATATAGTCATAATAGATTCCTATCAACATATAAGTATCGCCAAGTTCCAGAGAAACAGAATCAGTTAACTTAAAGGTTCGAAGCGCCTGATCTAGGTATGATTTTGCCTCTTCATATTTTGCTAAATCTAGTTTGGAAGAGGCCATATGAAAATATATTTTACCTAAGACTTTATGATTTGAGTTGTAGTAATTTTTTGCCTTAGGTAATAAAGCATCGAGAATGGAAAGAGATTGCTTAGGCTTGAATTCTTTTTGAAACCGAATAGCTCTGTCTAGAGAGTTTTTAATATAGAATGAATCAATAGTCTGAGACAATGCAGGGCTCCCTATAATAAAGGTGATAGCAATGATGCTAATGATTCTCATAGTTGTTTGTTAAGTATGCTTAAAAGGGAATAAATAGGGAGACGGCGTTAAGATGAGACCTCTCTCTTCTATAAAGAAAGAAAATAAAAAAGTCAATTCCCAATTATTGAGGAATAAAACGGAGAAATAAAGGTAGTAGTCTAGAAGGGAGAAAGAATCCTAAATTATTTAGATTTTAGCAATAACAGTCTTATTGCCTTTCACTTTTTGTCCAATTGATACTTCAATTTTAGCATCAAGAGGAAGAAACAAGTCTACTCTAGATCCAAATTTAATGAATCCCATATCATCACCTTGTTCAACTTTATCTCCAATAGCAACATAATTGACAATTCGCTTAGCAACAGCTCCCGCTATTTGACGAAGCAATATTTCTTCTTCTCCATTATCAATGACAACAGTTGTTCGTTCATTTTCGGTAGAAGATTTCGGATGCCAAGCTACTAGGTATTTACCGGAGTGATATTTAAAGTAATTTATAGTTCCACTTATAGGATTTCGATTGACATGTACATTGGTAGGACTCATGAAAATCGAAATTTGAAGTCGTTTATCGTTGAAGTACTCGGTTTCTTGCGTCTCTTCGATAGTTACTATCTTTCCGTCTGCTGGAGCATACACCATATTGTTATCAGCAATGAGTATTTCTCGCGTTGGGTTTCTAAAAAATTGTAACACCAAAAGGAAAAGAACAATAGAGATAATACTTGAGATAATCAATGCTGATGGTAATAACCAAAAGATCAATGAATTAATAGCTCCCAAGATTAATGTAAAGCTTATTAAAATCTTATATCCTTCTTTATGAATTTTTATCATTGTTTTTATGTCTAGCTATAATTTACAAAAATAAACAATTTAACTTATGTTTATTATTTAATTGACTAAAAATCTTTCCTTTAACGTACCCATAAGAGATATGCACTAGCGAAAGGGACTAAAAATATAAATGCATCAAATCTATCTAAGAAACCTCCATGCCCTGGTAATAACGTACCCGAGTCTTTTACTTTAAAACTTCTTTTGAGCATGGATTCAATCAAATCGCCTATTGAACCGAATATTACAACAATTCCTCCTAGTACAATCCACTCTACCGTACTTTGCTCAATAAAATAATAACTCAAAACTACTGCTAATATTAAAGTGAAAATACCTCCACCAATTGAACCTTCCCAGGTTTTTTTAGGCGAAATACGCGGGAATAGCTTATTTTTTCCAATTTGAGAACCTACTAAATAAGCTGCAGTATCATTTATCCAGGTTAATAGCAGTAACCCAAAAACGGTATTTGCGAAAAAATGTTCTCCATCAAAGGCTATAAAATCAACTAAGGCAAATGGTGTCCCAATGTAGACCATTCCTAAAATAATAAATGCAACATTCGAAAAGGGTTGTTCTGAAGCAGAGAAAAGTTCGTAAATGAAGCAAAGAAAAATAATTGGAAAGCATAAAAGGGAGGTATATAAAACGAAATTTTCAGGAGAGTCTAATAGGTTGAGTTTCAACATTGAAACCATCACAAATGGAGTCAAACCAAATAATAAGCCAATGACTTTTCGAATTCGATCTCTTTTTTGATCTTTTTGTAAAGTGATACTTAAAAATTCCCAAAGACATAATGCGGTGATTATCGCAAATAAAATCACAAATGGATATTGGCCTCCATAAATCCCTCCAAGCATAGCCAATACAAAAAATATAGCCGTAATTACCCTTCTATAAAGTCCTTGCATATTTGTTTTAATTATGTCAAATACCTAGTAAATTCTTTTCTGTTTTCGGAACCTGGTTAAAAGTTATTAAAAAACGACTGATGATTAAGATCAATATTGTCGATATCAAAGCTCCCCATATAGGAACGCTTTCTACCTGATTAATATCCACATTTGAAATGTCTTTTGAATAAAAGTACATCGCAATTACCTGAAGACCATTATTCATAAAATGAACAAATATAGGAATCCATAAACTTTTTGACCAATAGAATAAATATCCTAATAAAGCACCTAAAACTAATCTTGGAAATAAACCTTCTAATTGCATGTGGAATACGCTAAATAGAAAAGCCGATATCCAAACAGCTAGATGAGGGTTTTTGAGCCCTTTTTCAATTCTTCTTTGTATTACGCCTCTAAATACCATTTCTTCTCCAATTGCAGGAATAATAGCGATGACGAAAATATTAAAAAATAACTCCCAAGGAGCATCTGTAATTAATAAGTTTTTAATTGCATTTCCCGTATTTTCTTCTATAGTTCTTGCCCATTCCGGAAGAGGTAGTTTTTTATTCCAAATGTAAAGAAATTGAACCAAAGGCATAGAGACCAAAAGAAGAATTGTTCCTACAAGTGTGTTTATGATAAAATTCTCAAATTTCATTTTTCGTAAGCCCAAAAATTTATACCACTTCTTTTTGAAAAAAGTATAAGCTAATATTAAAGGCGGTATAACGAAAAGTAGAAAATGATTTGCTAATAAAGAAAAACGGACAAAATTTCTTTTTTGAATTCCGCTATCAGATGCTAGGGTATCCATTGTTTCTTTTAATGAAAGGCCAAAATATTTACCAATAAGATAGGTTGCACCACTTCCGAGCAACATTCCGAATATTATAAGCAAGGCAAGAAACAACAGTATTGTTAATGGCGAAATAAATACTTCCTGATTGTTTGAAGAATTTGCATCCTCATCAAGTTGATGATTCATTAAAGCAATTTTGTGCGAAAATAATGTAATTCATTATAGTTTTTAGAATTACTTTGCCAATCAATATTAAAAAATCTATCAAGACGATATATCGAATCTGTTTTTCTAAGCGAATGAAGTAGATTTTTGAAAATCACATATTGGTTTTTGACCATTGAAATCACTGACTATAAACAAGTTATGAGATGAGGTTCAAAAGATCTTGAAAAAATAGCATATTAATAATTCAGTGAATCTACTTATTGTGTAATTTTGTGAACTACAAATATTTGATTTAAAATTTTTAAAAAATATGACCAGACTAAGCGTTAATCTTAATAAAGTAGCCTTGATTCGAAATTCTAGAGGCGAAAACTTACCGGATTTAGTTCAAGTTGTTAAGGATTGCGAATCTTTTGGTGCTCAGGGGATTACCTTGCATCCAAGACCAGATGAACGTCATGCTAGATATAGCGATATTCCTCAGTTGAGAGAAATTGTTACTACAGAATTTAACATAGAAGGAAATCCAAACCCTCGCTTTTTAGAGCTTGTTTTGAATAACCCTCCTCATCAATGTACATTAGTTCCTGACGATCCAGATGCACTTACTTCAAGTGAAGGATGGAATACAATAAAATATCATGATTTCTTAACCGAGACCATTGCAAAATTGAAAGAAAAAGGAATTCGGGTTTCTATTTTTTTGGATCCAGAAGAGAGGTTCGTAGAAGGAGCAAAAAAAGTAGGAGCTGACCGCATTGAATTTTATACAGGCCATTTTGCAAAAGAGTTTAAAACAAATCCAGAAAATGCGGTGAGATCGCATTCTGTTGCAGCGAAATTGGCTAATGAATTAGGCTTAGGTGTGAATGCTGGTCATGACTTAAATCTTGAAAATCTTAAGTTTTATAAAGATCATGTTGAAGGGCTTTTAGAAGTTTCTATTGGTCATGCTTTAATATCCGATGCTCTTTATTATGGTTTAGAAAATACAATTCAAATGTATTTGTCTAAACTCAAATAAAAAACATTCTTGATCAGGCGATTTTTCTCATATTTTTTATTCTTTCTAAGCGCTTGATTATCAGACAGATGTTAACGAATAGTTAAATTTTTTATAATTGACCGCATTTTGATGGCAGCTCTTTCAGCGTATTTTCGTTTTTTAGATGAACGAAAATCGGATTTTTATAATTGATTTTTAAGATAAATTAATACTTTTGTTTCGATTAGGGTTGAAAAAGTGCCCTGAATACAAACATAATTTTAGTTATAAGACCCTGTTTTACACTATACTTTTAAAAGGACGGAGACGAGAGAGAAAATTTCTGATTGATCAGAAACTCATTGTTATTGAATCCCAATACTATCACTAGTTTTCATTTGAAGTAATTTCTTTTTAACGAAGAATCACTTATATACTCATATTTATTTTTAAACTAAAATCGGATTAGTATGAAACAACTCACACTAGCATTAATGCTGGTCCTGTTTGCGGTAGGCTCTGCCTTGGCGCAACGGACTGTTTCTGGGACAATTATAGACGCTTCAGGCGAAACTTTAATTGGAGCCAGTGTTTTAGTGAAAGGTACTAGCTCTGGTGCAGTTACTGACATCGACGGGAAATACTCAATTAGCGTCCCAGATGGAAGTACAACACTTGTAGTTAGTTACACAGGGTACAGCACTCAAGAAATTGAATTAGGTGCATCCAATTTAATGGACATTACCCTTGACGAATCTGCGACTATCCTTAATGAGGTAGTTGTAACCGGACTTGGTATCCGGAAAGAAAAGAAACAGCTGGGATACGGTGTATCCACAATCTCTTCAGCTGACATTTCAAATCGTGCGGAAACGGACGTAGCTCGTATCCTTCGTGGTAAAGCCACTGGGGTAGACATTACTCAGACCTCCGGTATGGCAGGTTCTGGTACTAACGTAATCATCCGTGGTTACTCTTCTATTACTGGTAGTAACCAGCCTTTATTTGTTGTTGATGGGGTTCCTTTCAACACAGATACAAATACGGATAGAAACTTCGTAACAGGTGGTGCAACCGCATCTTCTCGTTTCCTTGATCTTGATCCTAACAACATCGCAGAGATTTCAATCCTTAAAGGATTATCTGCAACTGTTCTTTATGGAGAGGCAGGACGAAATGGAGTTGTATTAATTACTACCAAAAATGGTAATGTTGGTCAGAATTCTCAAAAGAAAATGGAAATTAGTGTAAGTCAATCTTTACACTTTACTGAAATTTCTAATCTTCCTGATTACCAAAATACTTATGGTAATGGTTTCTCTGGAAACTTTGGATGGTTCTTCTCTAACTGGGGACCAAACTTTGAAACTAGAGGAAGTAATGGTATTGATGATCTAGGGCAAATCGCTCACCCTTATGATCAAGAACAGTACAATGATGATTTCCCTGAATTCATCGGTGCTCGTTATGATTACAAACCATACGAAAGTGTGGAGCAATTTTTCCAAAAAGGAGTAGTAAGTAATACTTCTTTAAGTGTTGACAAACAATTAGGGGAATATGGTGCAATTAGCGCTAACTATAGTTACCTAAATGATGAAGGTTTTGTACCTAATAATGTGTACTCAAAACACAACTTTGGATTAGGTGGTCGTACTAAACTTGGAAATGGTTTAGAAATTAAAACTACTTTCAACTATATCGATTCTGAGCGTAAATCTCCTCCTGCATCAATTGGTTTTGGTTCAAATCCAGCAGGTGCTTCACTTTTTGCGAACTTAATTTATACGCCACGTAGTATTGACCTTTTTGGTCTTCCATACGAGAGTCCAGTTGATGGATCTATGGTTTACTATCGTCGTGGTGCTGCTATCCAAAATCCTCGATGGACTTTAGATAATGCAGAAGATAATGAAAAAATCAAACGATTTTTTGGTACCATTAACCTTGGTTATGAGATCAATGATTGGTTGAGAGCGTCTTACCGTGTAGGTATTGACCAATACACTCAATTACAGCAAAGAACAGTAAATAAAGGTGGATCTCAGGTTCCTGGTGGGCAAATGCTTACTTCGAATAGATTGAATACTATTACTGATCATGTTGCTAACTTGATTTACGATTACAGAATTAATGATGATTGGTCTTTAGATGGTATCGTTGGTTTGAATTTAAGAAGAGAAACCAGAGATCAAAACTTTGTGGCTAGTACAAATCAATTCGTATTTGATTTATTTACGCATAGTAACTTTACAGACAATTTCACTGGTTCATTCATTACGGAAGAAAATAATATCGGAGCTTATGGAACAGCATCGCTTGGATTTAGAAGCTACCTTTATGTGAATGTTCAAGCTAGAAATGACTGGACTTCTACTTTAGAAAAAGATAACCGTTCTGTATTTTATCCTTCTGCATCTGTAGCATTCGTTCCTACAGAAGCGTTTGAGGCTTTACAACAAAACGATTATATCAACTATTTAAAAGTACGTTTAGGATATGGAACTTCTGCAGGTTATCCTGATCCATACCAAACAAGAAACGTATTGTCTACAGGAACAAACGGCTGGCAAACTGCTGGTGGAACAATCCTTAATACAAACTCTGTATCTGATCGATTGGGTAACCCTAATTTGAAACCAGAAATTCACAAAGAATTAGAGATTGGATTAGAAGGTCGTTTCATTAAAAATCGATTTGGTGTTGACTTATCTTACTATGATAAGCAGTCTTCTGATTTGATTATCGATTTAGAATTAGATCGTTCTACAGGTTATACGAATACTACTGTGAATGCTGCAGAGCTTTCTAATAAAGGTATTGAGCTTGGTTTGAATTTCATTCCTTTCAAAGGAGATTTCTACTGGGATATCACATTGAACTATACTCGTAACAGAAATATTGTAGAAGCAATTGCTGATGGTGTTGACCAGATTGCTATTGCTGGTAATGGTGGTGGTACTACTGCTGCAAACTATGCAGTACCTGGTGAGCCTTATGGTGTTATTCAAGGTATTCCTTACGAAAGAGATGACAATGGTGTACGTATTGTAGGTGTTGATGGTAACTATATCCCTGCATCTGATATCGCTCCAATTGGTGATCCAAATCCAAAGTATAATGCAAACTTGATTAATAGTTTTTCTTACAAAAACTTAACTTTTGGATTCCACTGGAATTATGTTGATGGTGGTGATATCTACTCAGTAACTACGGCAACTATGCTTGCGAGAGGAAATACAGTTGATACAGATTTCGACCGTTTCTTACCTATCGTTCAGCCAGGTGTAAAAGAAGATGGTGCTCCTAATGATATCCAAGGATATGCAGGTGACCTTTTCTTCCGTTCTTATTTCTTTGCTGATGAAGGAACTATCTTCGACGGTACAACTATTCGTTTGAGAGAAGTTTCTCTAGCATTTGATGTACCTACTAAATACTTAGATAACTCTCCTTTCGGAGCGGTATCCTTAAGATTCTCTGGTGAGAACCTTTGGTATAAAGCGGTTAACTTCCCTGAAGGTGTAAACTTCGATCCTGAAGTTTTATCTCTTGGTGTTGGAAACGGTAGAGGTTTCGATTACGTTACTGGACCAACTGCTAAGAAGTACGGAGTTAGTTTGAATGTAACATTCTAAAAATTTCAAATTAAAAGAATATTATGAAATTTATAAATAAACTATTAGTTGTAACCATGCTTATCCTAGGTTTTTCGGCTTGTGATGTCACAGACCTTGACCTTCAGGATAATCCAAATGAGGTTACACCGGAGAATGCCGGAATAGATTTTCTATACAACAACATCATGGTGTCGTTTAAGGATTTCTATAACGGAACTCACAACTTTACCGGTCGTACAGTTCGTCAAACTGCTATGAGTAACGGTAATACTTACAATAATGCCTATTCAGCCATTAGTTTTAATGGTCTTTGGTATAATGCTTATGCAGGATTATTTCCTGACGTTAATGCTCTTTTGACATTAGCTGATGAAAAAGGTTTAGCTGTTCATAGTGGATCTGCTAAAGTTCTTAAAGCATATGTAATGCTTACTTTAGTGGATATCTTTGGTGATGTTCCATATACTGAAGCACTACAAGGTACAGACATCATTAGTCCTAAAGCGGATTCAGGATCTGATATCTATGCTGCTGCGATTACATTATTAGATGACGCCATTAGAGATTTAGACGGTACAGCTGCTGCTGCGCCTGCTAATGATTTGATTTATGGTGGAGATGCTGCTAGTTGGATCGCTGCTGCAAATTCTTTAAAACTAAAAGCATACTTGAATACAGGTAATGGTTCTGGTTTTAAGTCTATTATTGATGCGGGTAACTACATCACTTCATCTGCAAGTGATTTTGTATTTCCTTATGGAAATAATAGAATCAATCCTAATTCTCGCCACCCTTGGTATAATAATGCTTATGAGGCAAATGATGCAGCATACCAATCTAATTACTTTATGTGGTTATTAGATGGTGAAAAGAGTATGGAAGATCCAAGGTTACGATTCATGATTTACCGTCAGGAAAGTGATATGGAAGGTGTTGACCCTAATGCTTGGTCTTGTATTTTGACTGAAACTCCTTTTGAGCCAGTAACTACAGGATGGGAAAGTATTATTACAGAACCTCACTGGGCTGATTCAGAATGGGAATTACCATATTGTATTGCTTCAGATGATGGATATGCAGGTAGAGATCATGGTAATGGTTCAGGTATTCCACCAGATGGAGGTATCAGATCTGTATATGGTTTATATCCTGCAGGTGGAAACTTCGATGATGGTCTATTTACTTTTACACAGAATGAAGGTATAGATGGAGCATTAGGAGAAGGAATTAACCCGATTATGTTATCTTCTTTTGTTGATTTCATGAGAGCTGAAGCAGCACTTACATTAGGTACTGGTGAAGATGCAAGAACTTTATTAGAGTCTGCAGTTGCTTCATCTATTGCTAAAGTAAGATCGTTTACATCTTTCATTGATCCAGGTAAGGTGATTGGTACTGTTCCAGGAACTGATCCTCCAGTAAACGTTTTATTAGGAGATACATATCTTGCTCCTTTGGATTCATTAGAAGGAGAGTATATGAGTATTGTCATGGATAGATATGATTCTGCATCAAATGATGAAGATCGTCTAAATACTATTATCACAGAGTACTTTATTGCACTTTATGGTAATGGTGTGGAAGCATACAATGCTTATAGAAGAACTGGTTTTCCTAAAGGGATTCAGCCTGGTATCGAGCCTGGTATTGGAACGTTCCCTAATTCTGCACTTTATCCTGCAGATTATGTAAACTTAAATGCAAATGCTGACCAGAAGGCAGATCTTTCTGCTAAAGTATTTTGGGCTGAGAATTTCTCAGTGAGCTTGTATTAATTATTTTTAACTCTTTTAAATCTAAATATATCATGATTAAAAAGATATTTTATGGAATGTTTGTAATGTGTATGATGCTTACTTACTCTTGTAAAGATGAGGATTTAGCACCGATCATTACATTCGATCAAGCTGGAAAGGGAGCTTATGCTCGTTTAGTAGAGCTTAGAACTGGAGAGTTTGATTTGAATAATCTTTCTACTTCAGCTTATGATGCATCTGTAGACTTTGTTGATATTGATGGTGGTAATACGGTTACCAACTACGATATCTATGTTTCTTACACTGATAATTCTCCTGGTGGAGCATTAAGTAAAGGTGAACAGTTATATAAAGCTTATACTGCTGGTGATTTTGGAACAAGTACTAAAGGAAATGTAGGTAAGGATTTAAATATCCCGCTTTCAGATCTTACTACTTTGCTTGGTTTAGAATTATCTGATGCAGAATTGATTGCTGGAAACTTCTTTAACGTTAGAACGACAATTACATCTGATGGTGTTGAAAGAGGATTTAGTAATTCTTCTTCAGCAGTTAATGGACCAGCTTTTCAAGGACACTTTAACTTTGCAATAAAAGTGACTTGTCCTGTAGCTGATGATCGTTTCGTTGGAGAATACTCTATGGAGTATGTAACAACTGAGGAAGGATGTTTTGGAGCTGCATTTGATGCTGCGCCTCTTCCTAATGTTACTATATCTACAGTAGCAGGATCAAGTACTAAAAGAACAATGGGAGTAACTTATTTACCAGTTTTTGGTGGATTTGCTGTAACTCTAGAAATTGATTTAGTATGTACTGAGATTGTTACTAGTGATAATGACTCTGGGGTAGGTTGTGCTGCATCTATTATCTTAGGTAGTGGAGAGAATCAACCATTCGATTTTGATGATGACTCTGAAATCTCATTCCAATTTGTGGAATTTGCTGAAGGAGATTGTGGTTGTGCGGCCGTACCGTATACTATGAAGTTGACCAAGCTTTAATAAGCTTATCAATATAAAAATTCAGAAGCACCTACATTTTGTGGGTGCTTTTGTTTTTTAGGCCTTTCTAATAATTCTACCCTAAATTAATGGTGTAATTATATCCTGGATTACTATTAGTCTCTTCTGTCGCTGCTTTCTTCTTAGCAGAGGTATAATTATAACTAATCGTTTGATTTTTTTCCTTAGGGAGCTTGAAGTGTATTTGAATGCTTTTATGGAATCTGATTTTGATCTTTCTGGTCTTAGCAATCTTAAATTTTAGTAATTTAACCAAGCGGATTGCCTCTTCATTACAACCATGTCCAGGGCCTTTTATTATTTTGGCTTGAATAACTTCTCCTTTATAATTAACAGTATACTCAACTAAGGCAGTGCCTTCAATCTGTTTGTTAAGAGCTGTTTTAGGGTATTGGAGGTGAGTTTGTATAAAAAGCCTAAGGGCCTTCAAGCCTCCTTCGTAGGTAGGTTTTTTAATAAAGTGTTTTTCCTTACTCTTTTTTTGCATTCGTTACAAATTAGGAATCATTAACATGAAAATGTTTGATGCTTTTCAATTAATACTCATTTTAAAATTATAAGTTTTCTGATAGGTAAAGAAGTTTTCTGATGCTTATTTCTATATTATAAAAAGTAATACAGATCTAAATTGCTTTTTAAAAATAAAAAGGATATTTTTAAAATCATACTTCATACCTTTTTAGACCCTATAATTTGATGGAGCAAACCAATTTATTTTTAAAATATATAAAGTTTGAAAAGCGGTATTCTGAACATACCCAGATGGCTTATCAAAGAGATTTAAGTCAATTCTCCACTTATGTTAAAGATACTTATGACCTCTCACAATTGAATGAGGTAAAGCATGTTCATATTCGAGCTTGGATGGTGTCTTTGATTCAGAATAAAATTGCTACAAAATCTATTAACCGGAAGCTATCTTGTTTAAAGTCTTTTTTTAAATTCAATATTAAGAGAGGGGAGCTATCGGTAAATCCAATGGCAAAAATAATCAGTCCAAAATCAGGGAAGAGATTACCCGTTTATGTTGATAAAAAGGCAATGGAACAACTTTTTAATGATATACCTTTTCCTGATACTTACGTAGGAGCAAGAGATAAAACGATTCTAGAGTTACTATATATGACAGGTATAAGGAGGTCTGAATTGATTGGCTTAAAAAAAGGGGATCTTGATTTGGATCAAAACCTATTAAAAGTGTTGGGGAAGGGGAAGAAACAACGATTAATTCCGCTAACATTATCTTTGAAAAAAAGATTAAAGGTTTATCTTTCTAATCTAGAGAATGAATTTGAAGGAGCAGAATCATTTTTGTTTCTTACTCAAAAAGGAAAAAAACTTTACCCTAAGCTCGTTTATCTTTTAGTTAAAAATTACTTGAGTAAAGTAACATCTATTGAACAAAAAAGCCCTCATGTTTTGCGTCATTCTTTTGCAACTCATTTATCAAATAATGGAGCGGAGTTAAACGCAATTAAAGAGCTTTTAGGGCATAGTAATCTTTCCGCTACACAAATATATACCCATAACTCAATTGACCGCCTGAGAGCCGTATATGAAGATGCACATCCGAAAGCAAAAAATGATTAATTAAGGATATAGACTTTAAATTTTTTAATAACTAAACTAAATTTTAGCCTATGAAAATTCACACTCAATCTGTACATTTTTCAGCAGATCAAAAATTGATTATGTTTATTGAGAAAAAGCTTAGTAAACTAAATCAGTTCTTTGATAAGATAATTTCTGTTGATGTAGTTTTAAAATTAGAGAATGCTGGCCAGATTAAAGATAAAATAGCTGAGGTCAAATTAAAAATTCCAGGTACTGTTCTCTTTGTTAAAGAGACTAGCAAGACTTTTGAAGAATCGGTAGATAACGCTATTAATAACTTAAAAAGGCAACTTGTTAAGAATAAATTGCGTAAAAGGAATAAAGATTCAATTAATACTATTGACTGATGAAACACTGAAAAATTAATAAAGGGGTAAGAGTTGAAAAATTCTTACCTTATTTTTTATCAAAAAGTAAAAAATATTTTCTTTTTATTCTAAAAAATGTATCTTTGCATTCGTTTTCAAGAAAATGTTCTTTGCATTAGGATACTTTGAGTGTTTTTAGTTCTTCTTTTTTTAAGAGAATTCATTACCAATGCCAATGTAGCTCAGCTGGCTAGAGCAGCTGATTTGTAATCAGCAGGTCGGGGGTTCGAGTCCCTTCATCGGCTCAAAAGAAACAAAAGTTCTTTATATAATGTAAATAATTTAATGGGGAGATTCCAGAGCGGCCAAATGGGACGGACTGTAACTCCGTTGTCTTACGACTTCGCAGGTTCGAATCCTGCTCTCCCCACTTCAATTAAACTTTTTTTGGGGATTAAAAGTTTTTTTATGAGCACCAGACTTTTGTTTGGTGTTTTTTTTTGATGAAAATTCATTGTTAGCTAATCGTTTTATTGTTGGTTTTTAGAATTATAGGTATTAGCTACTTTTTGTATCTTTAACTCTTGAATTAAGTTTTTTAAAAATGGAAGAAGAAATTAAAAAAAATATAGAGGCACCATCGGGTGAAAATCAAAATTCTAAACAAGAAATTGCAGAAGACGCGAAAGGCTTGTTTCAGAAAATAAAGGAGTTTCTTTATGAACTTTTAGATTTTAGAAACGATACGGATCAGGCAGCAACTATTGAGGCCATAAAACAAGATATTCCATTAAAAGGAGCTACGTCTTGGATTTTGATTTGTTCCATTTTCGTAGCTTCTATTGGTTTAAATGCCAATTCTACTGCTGTGGTGATCGGAGCCATGTTAATTTCCCCATTAATGGGACCAATTTTAGGAATGGGAATGTCTATTGCCGTTAATGATATTGATACCTTAAAAAAATCATTAATCAATTTTGGAGTAATGGTTATTTTGAGTGTTTTTACAGCGTGGTTGTTTTTCTTTTTATTTCCGTTAAAAGTAGAATCATCAGAATTACTTGCTAGAACCAAACCAGATATTAGAGATGTATTGATTGCTTTTTTTGGAGGATTAGCATTAATTATTGCTAGAACTAAAAAAGGTACTATTGCTAGTGTAATTTTTGGTGTTGCGATTGCT
>CAKZTD010000360.1 GCA_937921595.1 uncultured Saprospiraceae bacterium | reverse complement strand
TTATTTTGTGTATTCGTATTATCTCCCCAACTAAAAGTATAAGGCCCTACTCCACCCGTTACGATGATACTTACAGAACCATTTGCCATTCCGCAATCCGGTTGAGTATTCACTGTAAAAGTAGCATCCATGTTATTCTCTTCTTCTATTTCAATTTGAACTACATTTGGACAATCCAGATTTGCAGGATCAGTTAATGTTACAAAATATACTCCGGCAGTCAAATCGTTTCGACTGGAAGCCGTTGAATTATCTGGCCATTCATAATTGAAGTTCGCAGGCATCAATGTTGCCGATCCATCTGATAATCCACATGTAGCAGGATTAGTCGTTATGATAGCCTCAGGGCCATCACTATTTTGAACTAAAATATTGATTGATTGATTACAAAGTGGGTTCGACAAATCAGTAATCAATACAGAATAACCTCCAGCAGGGAGACCTATTCTTTCATTACCAAAACCTGAAGGAATTCCAATATTTGGCGTCCATTCATAAGTGTAATCATTTTCAAAACCACCTAAATGAATCACAGCTGATCCATCCATATTTCCACAAGTCGCTTCCGTTACCGCTACACTAGTCAATGGTACTGGCGCACACGGTTCTAATAAAACAACCCATTGCGAAGCAACTGCTGTACAGCCTGTTGCCGTCGTAACCGTTACCATATAAAGTGTTGAATCTTGAGTCGGCGTTGCGATTGGTTGAGCAGTAGTTGGATCATTTAAACTTGCTGCTGGTTCCCAATTATAGGTATAAGGCATTGTACCTCCAACAGTATTGACATCAAGTATTGTACTTGTTCCATTATCAATATAAACAGTCGGTCCAAAATCTGCACTTACACCTGCACCTAAGATGACCATCACCGTGTCGCTAGACACTGAAAAACATCCAGGTCTTGTCGTTTCAAGATAATAGATCAAGGTATCTTCTGTCACTCCATCAAAAGAAGTAGAAAGTATAGGATTGGCAATATCAGTTGCACTTAAGTCTGCTGTTGTTGCTGGAGCAATTGCAAACCAGTCATAAGTATAAGCAGTCATACCAGCACAAGTGGGATCACCAAGATTTGCAGTTACCGTAGTTGGCGCTATTTCACAAATTAAAATATCATTTCCAGCATTGAGTAATTGCCCTCCATCAATCGTAAACTCTGCATCGTCACAAAGACTTAATCCTGTTGTGTCAATCAGTCCAACGATATTACAAGCCTGAGCTACATCTACTAAAAACGTATGTTGAAAAGTAATCGCTTCGCCAGTCAATATAGGACCGTTCTCTGTGAAATTTGAAATTTCAGTATCACCAATGGAGAAATCACCACTGTTATCAATATCATTAAAATATCGAATCAAGATCGAAGGATCTAAGAAATCAATTCCACTATTCATAATCGTTCCATCCACAACCATCTGCTCTTGAGTTGCACTCGCACAAGTACTCGTGATGAAATCTAAGGTAATATCTAAAGCTTGTTGGCTAACTCCGATTCCAGTCAGCGCTCCATTATTTGAAGAGGTTATACTTTCAATTCCACAATCTAAACCGTTTGCAGTACAAACGAGATTCTGTCTCAGTATGGTAAATAAGCCAACATCTAAACTATCAACACTACAATTATAATTTGGACTATCTAATTGGAGACTTAATCTTACACTATCGCTTTGCACTACTCCTGCTGGTAAACACCAGTAAAGATTTGTAAATCCAGGAATGACTTCTATTTCAGGTTCCGGAAGTGTCCAAGTACCAGGCTCAATCGCCACCGTAGATCCATTTACATAATTAAGTCCATCAGGAATAGTCAAAAGTATTTTATCTGTCGTATCAGTTAAAGTTGTTGTTAAATTAACTGCTGTAATCTCAATCGTCGAAGCTATTCCTGGTATCAAAGTATTTCCTTCTCCGAAATGAACATCGAATATTTTTGAAACTCCAGGATCTGCACCATTGATATTAATAGGTAAAGTTTCTCCTGTTTCAAAATTTGTAGAATCTCCACAACCTTTAAGTCCTTGTAATTGATAATATGAAATCGAACCACTTGTAAAATCACAATCAGTTACAAACTTATATCGAATTACAAATTCGTTGGAATCAGTAGGATTCGTAGGATCAAAGCCAGGTAAACCATTTAAATCTAAATAATTATTTAAAAGTGAAAAATCATCGTATTGAAAAATTCTTCCTCTTGAGTTTGTTCCAGAAAAATAAGGGTCAGTTGGAATAGACACAAAAGGTGCACTTGGCGGATAAGCAAACTCTACACTTCCGGGTACTATCTCTGCTCCGTCAAAAGCTAAAATCAACTGAGTCGTGACATCATATGCATTTCCTTGATCTGTGTTTCTTACTAAAATTGCAATCGTACTAGTATCACAAAGATCAGGATTCAATGCAGGTTGTTCTATAATATTTCCATCTAAAAATGGATCAAGTGTCGTTACAGACAAAGGAATAATCAAATCTTCGCAAGGAGGATATAATTCTGGTGTCCAACCTGGTTCATCATACATTACACAGTTCCATCCTACTTTAGCATCAAAATTTGTAACCCCACATTTATTTAAAACGGCTCTGATTCGAAGGGTATTACAAACGTCTTCGATAGGTGCAGAACCATCTCCTTTTATCAAACCAGGAGCAAAAGCAAAATAATTGCCAGCAGCACCGAAAGTATTAAAAGGTAGTGAAGTAATATTTGAGGGATCTGAAATATCTTCTATAGAAACGATCTCAACTGCTTGAGTCGAATCTTCTATTGATAACCAAGTAACTCCAGCATCAGAAGTAAATGAAGTATTACAATGTTGAATGACCCAAGTTGCTGTATCCGCAGCTAGATTAAAGTTTGGATTAGAAACATAATTCAAACTAAAAGTCGGTGGATCAGTGTAAAAAACATCGCCATCCGTAAATACATAAGATTTTTCAGAACAGCTTCCGTCACCAATATCCTTGGCATAATATCTATCCTCATAGAAAATTTCAGGATCAAAATCGAAACGATTATTTCCATTAATACTTCCTGTCAAAGATTTACAATTCGGAATCGCTCTGACTCTAAAATTGAAAGAATAAGAAAGTACATTATTTAAAGAAGGTACTGAAGTCAAAGTATCGAATCGAACAACATATCGTCCGTCTGGAAAAGATTCAAAACTCGGCATTGCAAAGAAATCATTGCCATGAACCGGGTGGTTTGGAATCGATACTTCAGGTTCGAAAACACTGAATGCATTATAAACTGCCGTATCAAATGTAATCACCATAGAGTCCACTCCAAGTGCTTGACGGTACTCATCACCAAACCAATCTACAAAACCATTATTAACGGTAATCAATCGATATCTCAAGAATATTTCATCACAACCTTCTGGAAAGGAATTACTATTTGGAAAATTGAAAACTGTTTGATTTTTAGCAACGGTAAATATGTCTCCAAAGTTATCACAAGCCTCATCTACACCATCAAATTTCGCATAACCATAACCTCTAAGGTTTTGTACTTTTTTAAATTGTACCGGATAAGGTCCATTTGGATTGACTGTAAAATTTGCTCTAAAGTCAACTGTATCTCCGGGGTTCAAAGTAATACCCAAAGCAGTAAAACAAGGATCAAGATCAAAGGTCAATATTTTTGTACTATCTACACTTTGAACATCTAGAATAGTCGTATCTACGGTACAGAAATATTCAGTACCACCATTGGTAATTCGAAGTGTTCCCAATCCGAAAAGAAAAGTTTCCGTTAAATCCAAAGAAGCATCTACGTTATTATAAGTGATCACCATTCCTAGACTATCCGTTATTGGTGTATCTCCAACTACATTTAAAATACGCATCTCAACAGAATCACAAGAGATGGCAACTTTTGTATTTGCAGAATCAGGATTATAAGATGTAGAATAGGTATCATCAGTATATCCAAAAGTAGTTCTGTTTACATCAAAATCCATCGTTCTCAAACCAATAGGACAAGCTACCGGAGGACAAGGAGGATCTGTAGAGTGCAAAACTGGCCCTTCTAAATCACCACAAAACCAGATGTGACGACAATCACAATCCGAGCAATAATGCGCAAATTCTGTTGGGAAAGAAGTAGCTCCTAAAGGTGCTGAACAATCTGCCTGTAAACCTAACCTTACAATATACTCGCCATTCAAAAAGGCAGAAGCAGTTCCATCAAATATTAAAAAAGTGGTATCATTACTTACAGTATTTCCAATTAATGGAAAAGAAGTAGATTCATTTCGAATGAGTTCCGTCACTGATGGGATAATACTAACACCAGAAGGCAAAACTACATTTACATGAAACTGCTCATCTCCGGAACAACTTCTTTCGAAAAAACGAACACCTCTAGTTTGTGTATGAGTTACAAAGAAAGTATCCGTCAATGCAAAAGCATCCGGATCAGTAAAATTCTCAAGCTCTGCTCTAGTATTTGAAGGTCTAAAATAACTAGATTCTAAACGAATGATCCGTTCATCACAAGCATCAGTGTGATCAATTCTAGCATTAAAAGCAGTTGAAAAACTATTTGGGCAATCATTATCTGGTCCCGGTTCTTGTGCTTGGCTGCAATCAAAAACATAAGTAACTGATAATTCAATCGAGTCATTTAAAGGAAGGTCATCAAAAAATCCGTCCCCATCAAAATCCGTCAATCCACCTGCTCCATCCGGATCAACTGTAAATTGAAGATTGCCATCTAGATCTATCAAAACACCAGGAACGGTAATATTTACACCCGCAATACTAAGATCAGTAATTGTAAAACCAGAAGCAGATAATTCGTATAAGTTACCTAGTCCAATTCCTGTTGATACATCCATCATAGTCGCGAATCCAGGATCAACAGCTAAGCCATCATTATGAAAAATTATCGTTGACTGGCCTACTTGACAGTAACCAGCATTGACATTTGGAATAGAACCTTCATCTGTAAAAATAACATTCGCCGCTCCCTGTCCGATATCCGCAAAACCATTAATGGAAGTAGCTTCACAAAAGCTGCCATTACATCCCCATTCTACAGTATGGAAACTGGTTCGATCTTCAAAACAATCAAGGATACAAATATTTTCAGTAATCGTTACCGTTTCATTTGGATCAAAAAACACATCTCCATCTCCAGCTCCTCCCCCAATTGTATTGTTAACAAACTGGGTTCCATCTATAATTATCGTAATGACTGTATCCTGTCCTACTACTTGTTTATCTACAGTTACCGGCAGTCCATTTACTAGCACGCTTTCTATATAAACTCCAGGGCCTTGTGTATTGGTATATAATATAGTATCTACAAATCCATCCAATCCACTATTTGTCGTTATCACTTCCCGAGAATAACAATCTCCAACTCTCGCAGGGCCAAAAGTATTATTGACATCAATGGTAAAAGAAGGAATAGCAAAAGCATCTCGATATTCAAGATTAGCATCTGTTTCATTCAGGCCAGTTGTCGCTCCTAGATTATAATCAAACTCCCATAAGTCAAAAACTTCCGCAGCATTATTTGCAGATAGTGTATCCAAAAATCCACAATTAGCTTTTACTGTAAAAGCAATGTTTACTGAAACGGTACCGAATGGGCTTAATGTTGGAACTGTAAAAACTGGATTAGAAGGATCTGATCCATCGTCGAGCATGACGCCTACACTTGAATTAGTAGGATCGAAAGCAACAAATTCTACTCCCGCAAAAAGATGCGCAGTAGCAAAGATCACGCTTCGATCTTCTGGACTCAATCCATCGACACTGATCGTAACGATTTCAAGATCAGTATCCCCACAAATATTTAGGAAATCAGGTACTGCAGCTGCATTCGCAAAATCAACTTGAAGGTTGTCTTGAGCTACAATCTGGTTAAAAAGGGGAAAAGAAAAGAGCATCAAAACTCCTAATAACTTGTATAATTCCTTTTTCATATCAGAAGGGAAATGTTCTGGTTAAATCGTCTTGAAAACCTATTTCAGGTTATTAGATTTTATTCTGTTACTGTTGATTTCCAAAAAGACTTTTGTATAAATATTGTTAATTGTCGTATTTGAAGAGATTGCTTGATAATATTCTATAATTCAGTATTTTTTAAATTATACTTCTTTATAATATGTAAATACAAAGCTTTCCTACTTCAATTAAAAGGAAAGTGCTAAAATCGTACCAAAAAGAGGGAATATGAAGGAGTTTTTGATTAAAATCCAGGAATTGGACTTAAGAAATGTGGAATAAAGGGAAAGGAGTTAGGAATGTGGAATTATTTATTTTTAATTCCACATTCCTAAATTACTAGTTTCCTGCTTTAGCAGCACGGATTCTGTTGACGAACATTTGAGCGGATCCTTGATTTACTGGAGCAATTTCATAGAATTCACCATCGTCCATCTTGATCATTTTTTCTTTCTTTTTAAGGTCTTCTACGGCAGCGTTAAATTTTTCATTGTTCGAAACACAGTTTAAAATACCTTGCTTATATCCAAAGAAATAGAAATTTTCAGAAGGAGATTTTATATAAATATAAACACGATCATCTCCATTCGTAGGCATTTTAAATTCAATATAACAATCAAGCATTCTATTAATTACCTCACCATCAATGCTACCTATACCTACCTTTTCTTCTGAAGAAATCAATGATTGCAATTCTGGATTCCACTCCATAGGAAGGTATGAAAAGAAGAATTTAAATTTATCATATTTATTAGGCAGATCTAAACCTACATTTTTCATTTTGTTGACTGCAGAGTCATAATCTTTTCCTGGAGGAATAAATTCTGTCAAAGCTTTCTCAAATAGATCCACATCTTTTAGGTAGTCTACTACCCTAGCATCAAAACTACTAGATTGAATATCCGTTGCCATGATTTTTAAAAGCTTATCAGGAATAATCGCTTCAATACCAGCCATCAATTGAAAAGATGTTTTGGTATCTCCTGGTTCATCAAATCCAGATGAATTGTCAGAAGCAGGAGGCAAAGATGTTTCAATTCTCCCCGCAGCTTTGATTCCAATATATCCTAAACCAGAACCCAAGGTCATCGTTCCTTCCGCAGTGATCTTTCCGTTTCTATTAGCATACTGGAGCACATTTCCTTTTTTAACTCCGTCCGTCATTAATAGAGAATCTCCAAAGATAAATCGATCATCTTTTTTATTATACTTAAAAATTCCAGTTTCACGATCACCCTTAGCTTCAAAGATTGGTCGATCTTTTCTCACATAAAGAGGCATCATCACTGATGGATACATTTTAGCAGAAGTTTTGCTCACATAAATCCCTGTTCGAAGTGGATCTCCCAAATAGTTTTTAGGTACTCCATATTGAATCGCTAAATCATTTTTATCACCTTCAAACTTTACAGAGAACCATTCTCTTCGAGGCATATCCGGTACATCCAAACGTGCATATCCATCAAACTCTAGATTTTTAGATTTTGCATTCAAACTAATCTTTCCACGGTACTCTGTTTTATGATCAATATAAAAACCCGCTTCTTCTTTTACATCACCAGTCGCCCGAGTTACCGTTTCTTTTTCACTCTTTTTTCCTTTTCCTACACGAGTTCCAATGATATCCGCAAATTCAATTTCTTGTTTTCTATCACCAATATTATATTCATAAAAACCTTTAGCTCGATAATCTTTTAAACCCATGATATCTACTGTTGCTCTATTGATCACATGATACTTGTTTTCAGTATTGGCAATAATTTTTGCATTTTCTAAAGTAGTCATCTTAGCTCCTTTATTAATCTGCACCGTACTCCCTTCTTCAACATATACAAGTGCATCACAGGTTTGTATGACTTCCACTCCACCAATTTTCAGTTCATTACTTCTTAAATCGTAGGTCGCTGTCTTTCCTTCAAAATCTAAAGAATCCTGATTAGGATGAATAGATGTAAAAGTTCCAAAATCTCCCTCGCCATTTTTGAAAGTGACGTTTTCGTTTTTCATATCCCAGACATACTCATTGAGCGATGTTTGATATTGATTAAAAGGCATGACCGTTTCTACATCTGAAGCATTCGCTTTGATCTCACCAATTTGTTTAGTAAAATCAAGATCAGCACTTACATTATCAGTATTCAAAGCAAGGGCATCTTCTCCGATCGTTTTGATTCGAATATTAGCCGTATCAGAAACAGCAGAATAAACACCAAAAGAAATTAAATCAGATTTCAGACTACCTTTGTCCCAATCGAATAATCCACGGCCTCTTAATCCATCAGGTGTAAGAATAAGTAATCCATCAAGAGTATGATTATTATCTTTAAAAATTTCAAAAGCTTTCTCCTTAGTCGTAACGTACATCGAATCTTGGTATGGTTTCCAATCGATACTTACATCCAATCCTAAAGCCTGAGGAATCTTTACTTCTCCAGTATCTTCTTTTAATTCGAAACGCTCTGCCGACGCAAGCATCTGTTTCGGTTTAAAAATAAAATCTTCAGAATTTACATCAGCGGTCAAATAAGTCAAGGTCCCTTTTCCTAGAAAACCTTCGTTACTCATCGAAATAGATCCCACATAATTTCCTTTATCAGCATACGTTGGAAAACCTCCTTTGGCTTTATCCGATTGAAAACCTAGTGATTCATCTTCTTGCAAAACTAGCGTCTCTTCAAAATCAGGAAAGATTCCAGCAGAGACCATATTTCCTGTAAATTCAATGTCTGCTTTCGTTAATTTATCGAGATCATTCAAACTAAATTTATCTAACTCAAAATAAAAAGAATCTCGTTTGTAATCTCCACCTTGCGTTTCTTTTGAATCATAGAAGACAAAAGAACTTCCTTTACTTTGGTAAGAAGGAAACGTCGGAATATCTTCGGTTCCTGATTTATTAGAAGGTGCATCAATCAGCAAAACTCCCGTAGAATGTTCTATTCTTGAACCAATAGAAAATGCTTCAGGAACGCCTTCTTTGCTCACTACACCTGTCGGAATAAACATATCAAAAAACCGAACAGAGTCCATTATGATATGATTTTCATCATATTCATATTTATAATCTTTCCCTTCCAATATGCCGTATCCAGCAAACACCCGTCCATCAAAATCAATGTTCCGGTTCCTTTTTAGTGTTATTTTATTATAAAAAGGTTTTGCTGCTACTCTTTGCGTTTTACTAAATTCAAGAGATGTAACTCCAGTAGTTTTGATGGTCAAGTCTTTCAGTGACATCACTGCATTGGTACTATCTGATTTTGATAATATTTTTAAAAAATCAAAATCTACTTTTCCTTGTGAAGCATCTGCATAATGGTAGACTTTATCTTTTACATAGACCAATTTTTTATCGCTGTCATAGTTTACAAAACCTTTGGCAACAAGGTCGTAAAGCAAACTTTGAATACTTGATTCTTCAAATCTAGGATTGAGTTTTTTTGCTAAATTTCTAGAATTTAACACATTCCCTTGTTCATCAGCATATACCTTTAGCGTAGCCAATGGATTGGTTGATGAAATATTTTGTAACCTTTCGTAATCTTCAGACTCAAAATATTTTAATGATTCAAAGGCAACTATTTTCTCTTTTTTAGCAAAACCAACTCCTGTTTGACCAAATACGATTGAATCTTTTTCAAGAAACCAGTCAATATTTTCAACATCAACATTTACTTGATGAAGAGAGTTGAAAAAAGGATTTCGATCACTTCCTCTTTTTCCACGATATAAATTAAGCTCTTTGTCTGGAATTTCAAACTTTAAATTAACTGAAGGATGGTAAAAAGAATCTTGCTCAAAATACAAGGACGTTTCTACCCGTTCTCCAGCAATTCGTTCTCCTTTTCTGATGACAAATAACTCCGCTGCACCTCTGAATAAAAGAGCCTTAGATTCATCATATACTGCAATTCTAGCATTAAAATCTTTACTCCCATATCCATACACTGTCGTTCCATTCAGTCTAAATCCACCAACATATTCTACTCCACCTCCAATGTTACTGATTTGTAAAACACTATCTCTTGACTCAAATCTCGGGAAGGAATTTCCTTTAGAATTACTCGAAGCTACAATCTTATCTGTAAACGATCCTTCTACTCCTTTTCCGGGAAATAACTCCGGATAATAAAGTGTCGCAGATTCAACATCATAAATACTTTTCTTCGCATCTACTTCATAAGAATTCAAAATGATATGAATACTATCTTTTAATCCGAAACGATCCCATTCTACTTTTCCACCTTCTCCTTTCCAAAGATTTTGGTTTGGATAGTAAGTCCCTGTAGTTTCTAAGATCTTAATAGAGTCTTGTTTTCGATAACCAACGAGATCTACTTTTTCATATTTAATAATCGGTTCCTTATTTACATATTCGAATTTGAATTTATCTGCAACGCCAAGCCAATTGACTCCACTCTTAGAATATTTCAAGGTTTTATATTGGAAAAAATCATTAGAAAATTTAAGAAAATCTTTGAAGGGTTTGAGTTTTCTATTTTGAATATCTCCAAGGATATTATTCAACATAGTATGCCATTCTACAAAATTAGCCGGCCCTTCTTCTCCTTTCTTGACAATCGTAAGCGTCTGAAGATAAGAACTGAAATAAGGATTAGCAGCCATCTTTTGACCAAGCATCGAATTGCTAGTCGCATGGATAACCAGGAATTCTTCTTCAGTAAAAGCTCCACCTTGAAATTGCTTTTTGAAATCCTTAAAAACATCTTCCATAACTTTTCGCTTGGAAGAAGTCATGAGGGTTTCTAATTCTTTAAGATATTCTGGTTGCGTTACTGAAAACTCTGTCAATTTCTGACTAAAGCCAGATTGACCAATTCCAATTATCAGAATAAATAATACTAGTATATGATTCCTCATATTAGAAATCTTGATTTTAAGTTAAAGTTATTTTAAAGTCAAAGGAAATGAGTCGGGTTGCTACTTTTCGAAAAGAATAGAGATCCAGTTTCCTTTGTTTTTTGTCTTCAAATGTAAAAAACCTTGGTGCTTAGAGGCTTCTAAAACTAATTCTGCATCCTTTTCTAGGATACCAGAGACAATTAATCTGCCGTTTTTATTCAACATAGTATATAACGATGAGAGACTGTCTAAAATTACGTTTCTATTGATATTGGCAAGGATAATATCAAATGCGGTTTCCTTTACATCCGATAATGTTCCATGGATGGCTTCAACAGCGGAAATCTCATTCATTTTTGAGTTTTCAATGGTATTCTCAAAAGAAGGTAATTCTATATCAACAGCAATTGTTCTTTCCGCACCGAGTTTCTCAGCAAGAATCGCTAAAATTCCAGTACCACAACCATAATCGAAAACCTTTTTTCCACTAAAACCAATATCCTCCATGTGTTCAATCATCATATATGTAGTCGCATGGTGACCGGTTCCAAATGCCATTTTAGGGCTTATTAAAATCTCATGTTTTACGGTAGGAATAGCTTCATGAAATTCAGCTCGGATGCCACAGAAATCCCCAACGATGATGGGTTGAAAATTAGATTCCCATACTGCGTTCCAATTCTGAGTTTTTATAAACTCTTTTTCAAATTTAAAATCAAATTGTTGAGCATAAGCATTGACTTGCTTTAGGATTTCATCACTATGCTCATTGCTTGGAATATAGGCTTCAAGGCCAGAGGTGGATTCCTGAAAGGTGTCAAAGGGTAATTCGCCTAAAAAGGCTATTAGCACTTCTGAAAGTTCAGAATTGCATTGAATATCATACTTATAATAATCCATGGCTTGGGATGTGTGTGTTAAGTTACCAAGTTTTTAAGTCAATAAGTTAGCAACTTATAAAAATCCTTAGCATTATTGAATTGCTAACTTATTCCTTTGTTAACTTGATAAATTGCTATTTGTAAACTTCATTCTTGGCAGCTCTCAATGTATTTTTAATTAAAGAAGTAACTGTCATTGGTCCAACTCCACCTGGCACCGGTGTAATGTAAGAACATTTAGCAGCGACTTCATCATATTTTACGTCTCCTGTCAAGCGGTATCCTCTTTTAGCGGTCGCATCTTCTACTCTATTAATTCCAACATCAATAATAACCACTCCTTCCTTAATCATATCGGCTGTTAAAAACTCAGGTATTCCAAGTGCAACAACAATAATGTCTGCTCTCAAAGTATGGCTTTTTAAATCCTTGGTTCGACTATGACAGAGTGCAACAGTTGCATTTCCTGGACTTGCTTTTCGAGACAATAAAATGCTAATCGGTGTCCCAACAATATTGCTTCTTCCTAAAACCACACATTCTTTTCCTGAGACCTCAATATTATATCGATCTAACATTTGCATAATCCCAAAAGGTGTCGCTGGTAAGTAAGCTGGTAGTCCTTGAGCCATTCGACCAAAATTCACAGGATGAAACCCGTCAACATCTTTACGAGGATCTATCTCTAAAGTTATCTTTTCTTCACTAATGTGATTCGGCAATGGCAGCTGGACGATAAAACCATCAATCTCTGGATTTTCATTTAGATCATTTACTATTTGTAATAACTCTTCTTCAGTTGTTGAAGAAGGTTTTACAATATGAGTCGATTGAAATCCAACTTTTTCACAAGAGCGAACTTTGTTTCGCACGTATACTTTACTTGCCGGATCATCACCAACTATTACAGCAGCTAAATGTGGTGCTCTTTTTCCAGAAGCTACCAATTCTTTTACCTCTGCTGCGATCTCTTCCATGATCTGGATGGATAAAAGTTTACCGTCTAAAATTTCCATAGTTGTCTTTTAAAATTATTTAAAGGGTTTTCATTGATTTTTTAAGAAGGCTTAAAGGTAATAATTTTGATTTGGAATCTTTGGACAAATGAAAGGCTGAAAAAGACGTAATTAATGCAATAGGTGATCTACTTTCTTTAGTGACTAAACACATTTTCATAAAATTGAATGAGTTTCAACTGCTCTTTTTCCCAAACATATACTTTAGCTGCTTTTTTACAATTGTTTTGAAGTTTTTGGTAAAACTCATTATTGTTTAGCAGAGCCTTAATCGCTTTCGCTATTTCTTTGGGATCAAGATCGTCTAACAGTATTGAAGTTTCAAAGGCAGAATTTAATTTTTGGTATTCTGGAAAATTCATGTTGATTGCCGGAACTCCTGACTGGATATAATCAAATGCTTTATTGGCTAATGAGTAATAATAATTGAGTCCTTTATTTTCCAATAAATTCAAACCAATAGTGGCTTGTGGTGTGATGTCTTTTAATTCTTCTGGTCGAAGATATCCTTTAAAAATTACTTGATTATTTAAGTTTAAATTTTTACAATGTTGTCGCAATTGTTGAGACAAATCACCCTCTCCTACTAAACATAATTTTGCATCTTCAACCCATTGCATTGCAGTGATGCATTCCTCTAATCCACGGCCATCATTCAAAGCTCCTTGATAAAGAATAATCTTAGATTCTTTCTTAATTTCTTTCCTATTTCCTGCTTGAGCGAAGGGCACATTACGAATAACTTCAAACGGGGTTTTGTATTTTTTTGTAAACAATTCTGCGATGCTTTCGCAAACGGTATAAGCATGATCTAATCGCGGAACAATGTTTTTTTCCAGACTAGTCCAAACCTTTTTGACTAAAGGCCGATTGACAACTTCAGGTACTTCAGTAAAGTATTCATGCGCATCATAGATTATCTTTTTCCTTTTGATTTTTGAAACCAGATATCCGGGTAAAAGGGTATCTAAATCTATTGAACAAATCGCATCGGATTTAGAAAAAAGCAGATACCAAAATAAACGTAGATTATACTCTAAATAAAATATCTTCCCCGATTTAAAAAAGCAATACAATCGTTTTTGTTGAAATATTCGATTGGTTAATGGTTGGGAGTCTGGAAGTTTTCTTCCGATCAATCTTACCTCATATCCATTCTTTGCCAAGGTGGAGCAAATCCTGATCATTCGCTGGTCATAGGTCAGATCATTGGTTACGGTGAAGAAGATTTTTTTATTCAAGTCTGTGGTTTAGATTGGAAAGAATTTTATATTTTGCTTTGTACTTCCCCCCCATTGCGGTTGGGGTTTAAAAGCATCAAAAAAGTTAGTTCAAATACACCATTTATTTATTTCATTAATCTACAAAATTTAATTTCCCTTTGGTTTCGATCATCATTCCTTCATCAAGAAGATACTGGATAGCTTTCAAAATTTGAGCTTTTTGTTTTGGCGCAAAAGAGTCTACAATCTCTTCTAAAGAAAGCGGTCCATCTTTTAGGATCATCTTGATTTTGGCTTCATACTTTTTAAAATCTTCATTATTTAAATCAGATTTATTCCGCTCTAAACAAACATCGCAAATACCGCATTCTTCTACCTCAAATTCCCCAAAATAAGCGAGTAATTGTTTGCTTCTACAAATATCATCTTCTGCATAAGCGATTGCTCTGTCTATCTGCTCCTTATGTCTATTTTTTAGAAAATCGTATAATTTCTTATCAAAAAGAAGGTTTTTAGCATCTATTCGATCTTCTAATAAAGTTAATTGCGGTTTGTCTTTTTGAGGTTTATAATCAATAATACCAAGGTTTTTTAAATTTAGGAATAGCTTGGCTAATTCCTTCTGGCTGATTTTCATAAAGTTGGCCAGTTGATATTCTTTGATGCTGACAAAATGATTAAACGCACCTTGATAAGTTCTCAAAATACTTTTTACTAGAAGGTCATAGCTTCTGTTTTTCAATTGAAAATCATACAGCTTTTCTTTTGAGACCTTCACCTTTATTTTGCTAGGAATATACACCGCTTCAGACATTGTCAACCAGCCTCCATCTTCCAACACTTTCATACAATTGAAAGCTTGTATAGTACCGAAATTATATCTTTTTGAAAATACACTGATGTCAAAATCAAAGCTTTGCCCTTGCCCTCCTCCAACAGCTAATTGAAGATAACTTCCAAGTGCTTGATATGCTCTTCTCACTTCTTTTAAATCCGGATAACTCAGCACATGTTGGTGTTCCAAATTGATTCTATCGGATTGATTATAAAGCAACACAGAATAGGATTTTTTACCATCTCGACCTCCTCGTCCAGCTTCCTGAAAGTAAGCTTCCAAACTATCCGGCAAATCCATATGAACCACAGATCTTACATCAGGTTTATCGATTCCCATTCCAAAAGCATTCGTAGAAACCATAATCCTAATTTGATCATTCATCCAGGCTTCTTGTTTTTTAGATCGCTCATCTGGACTTATACCAGCATGGTAATAATCCGCACGAATCCCGTTTCGTTGTAAGAGCACTGCAATCTCCTTGGTCTGTCTTCTATTTCGAACATAAACGACTCCTGAACCTTTGACATTTTTAACGATGTTTAAGAGTTTATCATTTTTATATTCTTCTTTTAAAACGACGTAGGCAAGATTGGGACGGTTAAAGCTTTTTTGAAAAACATTTTGATTTTTGAACGCTAATTTTTCCTGAATATCTTCTACAACTTCTCCCGTTGCTGTGGCAGTAAGTGCCAAGATTGGAATCTCTCTTTCAAACCATTCCCGGATCTCAGCAATCTTTAAATAAGCGGGTCTAAAGTCATATCCCCATTGTGAAACACAATGCGCTTCATCAACCGCAATTAGATTGATATTCATTTGTTTAACACGAGCCATTGCAAGTTCTGAAGTAAGCCTTTCCGGAGAAAGGTAAAGCAATTTGGTTTCACCATAAATACAATTGTCTAAAATGCGATCAATGTCTTTGAAATGCATTCCAGAATAAATAGCTTCGGCTCTGATATTTCTTTGTCTAAGATTATAAACCTGATCTTTCATCAAGGCAATCAAGGGAGAAATGACCAAAGTGATTCCTTCTTTACAATGAGCTGGTACTTGATAACAAATGGATTTTCCCCCACCGGTAGGTAGTAATGCTAAGGTGTCTTTTCCTTCCAAAACAGAATTGATAATATCCTCCTGTGTAGGCCTGAAAGAATCAAAGCCCCAATATTTTTTGAGTATTTCTATTGGTGGAGTATTGTTCAATTAAAAGGATAAATTTTTAGATTCTAAAATTAGAAACTTGATTGGGGTAAATTTAGGTTTTTCTTTTTGGAAAATGAATTCCTTTGGGTTAAGAGGAGGATGTGTCTGGTAAAATCATGATGCTTTAGCTAAACAAAAATGTCATTGCCCGCATCAGCGAACAATGACATTTTTTAAAAAAATAAGATCTGTTATTAGAAATTTGAATAACAACCACTCTTTCGCTTCCCTCTTGAACGACTACCAACTAGACCATTGTCAAGGAAATTATAAGAAATCGAAAATCCAGTAAAAATATACCAGTCTTTATTTTCTGGGTTTCCCCGTAAAGTACCACCAGGGATCGCTTCACCAGTTCTATTGGCTAAAGTCGCTGCTAATTCTCCGTTACCTGCAGCCAAAACATCTTGATCTTCATATCGATCACTCACATCATCTAAATGATCTGTGAAAGTTTTTCTAAATCCAAGTTCTGCTCCAAGGTTCCAAGAGTCATTGATCGCATATTTTAAGCCTCCACCAAATGGAATAACTACTTGAACCAAGCCATACTTGTCACCATTATCACCAATCCCCTGACCTTCAGTACCTAATGGCTGAAGTTCAACCCATTCATCGTTATATTTTGTCCGTGGATTAAAATGAACGAACCCTATTCCAATGAAAGCATAAGGAGAAAATACTTTTTCTAAAGCATAAGGCTGATAACCTAGAAGGTTAAACTCCCCAGTTACACTTACATCAATCAAATCAGATCTAAAATTGAGATTCCGAGAACGATTATTATCCACATCATCCCCAGATATGGTCCCATAAGTAAGGCCTAACTTCACAGACCAGTGATTCGTCATATTATACCTTCCAAAAGCTCCAAAAGAAGCATGGGTACGCCCAAGGCTTGTTTTCAGGTTTGAAGGTGATAAATCTCCTTGATAATTAGTAGTCCCGGCGATCAATCCTAGCTCTGTATATTGAGCATTTGCCAAGTAGGGTAACATGATGATAAGACAGAAACAGAATTTTTTAAACATTCCTTTTACAATTTTTTGTTCTTTAAAAAGGGATTCTCAAATCATTTAGACGCAAAAATAACGATTTAGGTTCATATGTATTGTTAAAAAGGTTCTTGATGGCCTTTAAGCGCTAGTTTATCATGAATAAAGTACCGCTTTGTCTAATTCTAGATATCAAGAGACTTTGAATTTTTAAATAATCGTTATAATTATTCTATTTTTGAGCTCCCAAAGTTTGAATATTCAAAAATCATACAAAATCAGAAAAGTAATGAAGTTTAAATTGTATTTGTTTACTGTTTTACTGTTTTCAGCCAGTATTTTATTAGCTCAAGGAGAAGCTGCTCCTAAAGATTGGTTTCATTTAAATCCTAAAACAGATAATTATCCAGGTGTTGATACTCGAAATACTTATTCGAAATTATTGAAAGATCGAAAATCAGAGACTGTTATAGTTGCGGTTATTGACGGAGGAGTGGATCCACAACATGAAGATTTAAAGGATATCATGTGGATAAATCCTGGTGAAATTGCAGGAAATGGTATCGATGATGATAAAAACGGTTACATAGATGATATCTATGGCTGGAATTTTATAGGTGGAAAAGACGGAAAAAACGTTGGTCCTGATGCATTAGAAATTACTCGTCTGGTTGCTAAATACCGTAAACAGTTTGCTGGTAAGGATGAATCTTCTCTTTCTAAAAAAGAAAAGAAGACTTATGCTAAGTTTCAAGAAATGGAAGCAGAGATCAAAAAATCCAGAGAAGGTGTTGAAAAAAACATGATGGGTTATATTGGTATCCAAGAAGGTTATAAAAAGATCAAAGCACATCTTAAAAAAGAGACTTTCACTTTAGAAGATTTAAAAAGTTTAAAATCTGATGATGAAGAAATTACTCAAGCTGCTTCGATGATTGAAAACATAGCATCAAGAAATCAAATTTCTGCTATGGAACTGGAAGAAGGAATCAATGGTGCTGTTCATGATATGACTGATCGAGTAAACTATTACAACCCTGATTTTGATCCTAGACATATCGTTGGTGACAACTATGCAAATCAAACAGAAAAATATTACGGTAATCCTGACATCAAAGGACCTGATGCAAATCACGGTACTCACGTATCTGGTATCATCGCTGCGGTTAGAGGTAATGGTGTAGGAATGGATGGTATCGCTGATAATGTAAGAATCATGGGTGTCCGTTGTGTTCCTAATGGTGATGAAAGAGATAAAGATGTTGCAAATGCAATCCGTTATGCTGTTGATAATGGTGCAAGTGTGATTAACATGAGTTTTGGAAAAGCTTACTCTTGGGATAAAAAAGTTGTCGATGACGCAGTAAAATATGCTCAAAAGAATGATGTTCTTTTAATTCATGCTGCTGGTAATGATGGAAAAGACAATGATACTTCAAACAACTTTCCTAATGATGTTTATGCAAAAAGAGGATGGTTCAAACCTAAACAAGCTAAGACTTGGATTGAAGTTGGTGCTTTAAATCATGACATGGGTGAGAAAGCTGCAGCATCATTTTCTAACTATGGAAAAGAAGGCGTAGATGTTTTTGCTCCAGGTGTTGCGATTTACTCAACAACAGCTGATAACTTATATGATTCTTATCCTGGTACTTCTATGGCATCTCCAATGGTTGCTGGTGTAGCTGCGCTTTTGCGTTCGTACTACCCAGAATTATCTGCTAAGCAAGTAAAAGAGATCATCATGGATTCTTCTATCAAATCTACGAAACAGGTTGTAAAACCGGGTTCGGATGAGAAAGTGAATTTTTCTGATCTTTCTGTTACAGGAGGAATGTTGAACTCATACAATGCAGTTCAAAAAGCTTCTAAAGTAAAAGGTAAGCGTAAGAAAAAATTCAGAAGCAAGGCAGCTAAAAATGCGAAAGATATCGCTAAGGCTGAGAAAGCTTAAGAAATAAAATTATAAAAAATGGGCAATGAATCATATGATTCATTGCCCATTTTTTATTTCACTGAGGATTGATCTACCGAATGATCACATCCTGAATATACTCCTCTCCCAACTCTTCATTAATAATCTTTTTAATCTTATCCCTTCCCATACTCAACTCTTGTTTTAGTGAAGAAGAATTAATATTCACATACAACTTTTTTGCTCGGATTTTAATATCCGTGGTATGTCTTGCTATACTTGGGCCCATCAACTCTTCCCACAAAGCTTTGATCTTTGTCTGATTCAACTTAGAATGCAAACGGTACTTTTCTACCATTTCCTTCAATACGTCTTTCAGATGTTGATCGTTATGTCTTTTCATGTTATGAAAATATTGTAATTATCTAGTTTAATTTTTATAATGTAAAAACCTTAACGAATACATTTCAAGAAAACAAAGTTTTTAAGTTATCAAACGAATAAGTTAACAATGTCTTCGGTATATTGCTCATTTGTTAACCTGCTAGTTTCTGAGCTTGTCGTCTTACTTCACCGTTCCAGATTCAATAATAAACTTTTTAAAATCAGTACCAAAGGTTTCGATGATTTCTTCTATTCTTTTTTCATGAGTATCTGTAATAAATACCTGTCCAAAATCTCCATCAACTAGAAGTTTCATCAACTGCTCGACCCGATCCCTATCTAGTTTATCAAAAATATCATCCAAAAGCAATAGCGGATGTTTATTTTTTAATTGTTTTAGAAAATCGTACTGAGCTAGTTTCATTGCTAAAACAAAAGATTTCAATTGTCCTTGTGAAGCAAATCGCTTCAATGGAAACTCATCAATAAAAAATCTCAGATCATCTTTATGTACACCAACAGTGGTCCTTTGTAAAATTCGATCCTTTTCATTGGCCATTTCTAAAAGTTGAGCAAAATCCTGATCAATTAATTGAGATTTGTAATCACACCGAACCGTCTCTTGCTCTCCAGAAATCACTTTATAATAATTTTCAAAAACCGGAGAAAATTCTTTTATAAAATCTGCTCTAGATGTTGAAATATATTGCGCGGGAGCAATCAACTGATCATCAAAAGTTCGAATTAATGCCTCATCAAAAGATCTAGTTTGAGCAAATTGTTTTAATGCTGCATTTCTCTGTTTAAGTATTCGATTGTAAGCTAGTAGGCTTTCTAAATATTTGACGTCGGATTGCGATAAAGTATTATCCATAAATTTCCTACGTACCTCACTCCCCTCTTTCGCCAGTTCAGTATCATCCGGAATGATCATCACCACAGGAAATAAACCAATATGCTCCAACAATTTTTTATAAGGAACGTCACCTAACTCAAATTCTTTTTTCTTACCAGGAATAACCTTCGCTACTACTTTTTGTTTTTTCTTATTTAAAACAAAATGCCCTTCCAATCGAAAGAAGTCAGCTCCTTTTTGCATCACATTTCGATCATTGAGACTCGTACTCGATTTACACATACACAAATAATAAATCGAATCCAGCAGGTTCGTTTTACCCATCCCATTCTTTCCGACAAAGCAATTAAGTTTGGTAGAAAAGTTTAATTCTTCAGCTGAATAATTTTTAAACTGTGTAAGTTTTATTTTCTCTAGATACAAGGTAGAAATGTTTGGGCACAAGATAGGGAAAAATCAGGAGTGAGGAGGCTTGTAATTATCAGGAGAGGAGTGAAGGATGAGGTCGCTAAATTATTGCGATTTTACAAACGAAGCGATATATCTTCTTGCGATTGCCATGGGAGGAGAAATGAGTAGTTAAAATGTGAGGAATGTGTATTCTCATTTTTTTCAATGAACATAGAGGATTAATTTTTGTTTTAAAGATTCAGAGCTTATCTTTAGGGCTCTATTTCACAGATTTTGAAAATTATAATGTAATTATGGCGCAAGCAATAGAAAAAGCGAATTCTAAAAAGAATAAAAAAGGAGCTTTCAGCAAAGAGACTTACCTGAAATGGTATGAAATGATGCTTAGAATCCGACGTTTTGAAGAAAGAACACTGATGGCTTATGGTCAACAAAAAATCAGAGGTTTTTGCCACGTCTATATTGGTCAAGAAGCTATTGCTGCTGGATTAATCTCAGCAATTCGTCCTGAAGATGCTATAGTGACGGCTTACCGCCAACACGGAATTGCTATTTCAAGAGGAATTTCTACCAAAGAATGTATGGCAGAGCTTTTTGGAAAAAGTACTGGAGTTGTGAAAGGAAAAGGTGGTTCTATGCACTTTTTCTCTAAAGAACATAACTTTTTTGGAGGAAACGGAATTGTAGGTGCTCAGATTCCAATCGGTTCAGGAATTGCTTTTGCTGAAAAATACCGTGGAACAGATAATCTTTGTGTAACTATGTTTGGTGATGGTGCTGCTCGTCAGGGAGCACTTTATGAGGCATTTAATATGGCGATGACCTGGAAACTTCCAGTTTTATACATTTGTGAAAATAATCAGTACGCAATGGGGACTTCTGTTGAAAGAACCAGTAATGTACATGATATTTATAAAGTAGGTCGCGCTTTTGACATGCCAAGCGAAGAAGTGGATGGAATGCGCCCTGAAGCGGTTCATGAAGCTTTAGCAAGAGCTGCAGAGCATATCAGATCTGGTAAAGGTCCTTATTTCTTAGAGATTAAAACTTACCGATATAAAGGCCACTCTGTTTCTGATCCTGCGAAATATCGAACAAAAGAAGAGCTACAAGAGTATAAAGATCAGGACCCTGTGAAAATGACAGAATCTCGGATTATAAAAGATAAAATCGCTACTCAAAAAGAAATTGATGCTATAAAAGCATTAATTAAAGCAGAAATTGAAGAAGCAGTAAAATTTGCAGAAGAATCTCCGCTTCCAGATGCTAGC
>CAKZTD010000359.1 GCA_937921595.1 uncultured Saprospiraceae bacterium | reverse complement strand
GTACATCAATAATTTTCATTATTGAATCGTACTGATTCGCATTTTATCACTTTCTTTTTTTGTGCTGCTTGAAATAATCATCATAATTATTTCTTGCTTTCCAACAGTGTCAATGAACTTTCTTCCGAAGGGAAAAATTTCCGCAAATCGCAATTGATTCGCTTCTTTCTTTCTTCGGTATATTTTAAAACAACTATGTGTTTTTCAATTTAATTCCCGTTTCTTCAAACGGGACCGCAAAGATAGTAAAATCTTTATAACTCACAAATTAAATTTAAGTTTTTTGAAACTTTTTTCGAGTTTAAAACTCTACCAAATATTAACTTAAAAATTTAACCCAATAGCTCTTTCCAATTGGGAGTGCAAAGGTAATCTTACTTGTTCTATTTTCCAACCTTTTTCAGAGGAAAAGTAAATATTTTTTAAAAAAATTCACTTTGACAAGATTACCTCATTTTATATAATATGCGAGGTAATAAAAAGCCGAAATTAATATTTGGTATCAGAAGATTTAACAAGGATTATATCTTGCAAAATTCTGATAGCTTGGAATTATTTTTTTTTCAAAATAAGTTACTTTTTTTTCAAAAAAAATTTGATCGAAGAGTTTGAATTAGGAATATAAATAGACCAATAAGTGAATCTGGGGTTTAAACATAATAAACTCCTGCTTTTAAAATATTTAGAGTTAATAAATTTAATTCTGATTAGCTAAAATAAGTTACTCCCATATATAGTATTAGGAATCTAAATAGTTTATTTTTGTTTCTTCATTCATATCATACTCAAATCATAATAAATGGAACTAGTAAGTAAAACAATCAAAAAGCATAATTTCTTTGCAGGTCCAGCGATTTTACCTGCTTCAGTATTAGAAGCCGCAAAGGAAGCGGTAAAAGATTTCAGTGGAATGGGTCTTTCTATTTTAGAAATATCACATCGAAGTAAAGAGTTTGTAGCAGTAATGGACGAAGCATTTAACTCTACTCGTGAATTGTTAAACCTAAGTGACGATTATGAAGTTTTATTTTTAACAGGAGGAGCAAGTAGTCAGTTTTTTATGTCTGCCATGAATCTACTTCCACAAGATGGCAAAGTAGGGTACGTCAATACTGGGACCTGGTCTACAAAAGCAATAAAAGAAGCGAAGCAATTCGGTACAGTGGAAGAGATAGCATCTTCAAAAGATAAAAACTTCAGCTACATCCCGAAAGGATACAATATTGATGAAAAGTTAGCTTATCTGCACCTTACTAGCAATAACACGATATCAGGAACTCAAATGCATGAGTGGCCAGATACTAAAGTTCCATTCGTCTGTGATATGTCTTCGGATATTTTTAGTAGACCTCTTGATATAGATAGATACGGAATGATCTACGCCGGTGCGCAAAAAAATCTTGGTCCTGCAGGAACAACTTTAGTTATTATCCGAAAAGATATGCTAGGGAAAGTAAAGCGCCAAATTCCAACAATGCTGGATTACAATACACACATTAGCAAAGCTTCTTCTTTTAACACACCTCCGGTTTATCCTATTTATGTTTGTATGCTAACGATGAGATGGTTAAAAGCAAACGGTGGTGTTGCAGGAATGGAAGTTAAAAATAAAGAGAAGGCTGCTATATTATATAATGAAATTGATCGAAATTCCCTTTTCAAAGGTGCAGCTGCAACAGAGGATCGTTCTTTAATGAATGTAACTTTTGTAATGAACAACACTGATTTGGAAGATTCATTCATGACTGCTTGCACAGAAGCTGGATGCTTAGGTGTAAAAGGGCACCGATCTGTTGGTGGTTTCCGAGCATCTATTTACAATGCTATGCCGAAGGAAAGCGTACAGGTATTGGTGGATGTAATGAAGGATTTTGAAAGTAAAAAAGGATAGATTTCTCCTGCGTCGAAATAGGGATAGATTCCGATAAATCGGAATAGAGAATAAGCCAGCTATGATAATAGAGTGAAGAGCGAGGAGTTCGACTGAGAATATTTTTTTTAAAAATAAATGAAGAGGCTTTTCCGATTTGGGAAAGTCTCTTTATTTTTGAAGCATATGAAAAAGGCTGAAGAAACTTTTTTGGAAATTAATGATCAGAAAATCCCTTTGAAAATTTATCGGGAATGGAGGAGGAATGTCCGTGTCTCATTGGGGAAAAATGCAGTTATATTAAGAATGCCTTCAGCGATGAATATTCAACAGCAAATGGAGCAGATTGAATGGTGTAGAAAATGGGTTGTTAAACAACTTAAGAAAGATGACAAACTTCAAAAGCAGTACATTCCTAAAACATATAATACTGGAGATATCGTCGAGGTTGGAATCCGATCTTATGTTTTGAATGTTGAGTTATCTGAGAAAAAGACACATTCTGCGCGACTTAGAAACGGGGTGATTTATCTTGACATGAACCAAAATGACAATCCAAGAAATCTACAAAAGACTATTAAAGTTTTGATTAGTAGGATTGTTGGGCAAGATTTTCATCCTATGATTAATCGGCGAGTAAATGAGCTGAATCAAATGTATTTCCAGAAACAGGTACAAGCTGTTCGTTTAAAATATAATCGAACAAATTGGGGAAGTTGTTCCTCAAAGGGAAATGTAAACCTATCTACTCGCTTGTTATTTGCTCCCGATGATGTGATTGATTATGTGATCATACATGAATTGGCGCATATGATAGAGATGAATCATTCTGATCGATTTTGGAAAATTGTGAGCGATGCGATGCCGGATTACAAAATGAAAGAGAAATGGTTGAAAAAGTATGGACATCTTTGTGATTTTTGACAAAGGTGAGGAGCGAGCAACTAAAGGCAAGTTACAAACTTGCCAATATATAGCACTTTTAAGTTACAACCTACTATCCTTCGATTACACTCAGGACAAACTCCGGTTTAAACTTAAAAGAGTACATAAAAAAAGCCTTAGTAAAAATTTACTAAGGCCTTTTTTATATTTTTAATTGGTGAGTTTTATTCTTCAACAACATTGATGTCTATTTCTGCAACAACATCTTTGTGAAGTGTTAAAACTGCTTTGTAAGAACCAATGGTTTTCACTTCCTCAGGAATATCGATTTTCTTTCTTGCGATATCGACATCAAATTGATCTTTGAGTGCCTGAGAAATTTGAACACTAGTTACACTACCAAATATTTTTCCACTAGTACCAGCTTTCGCTCCAATTTTTATCACTTGACCTTTTAATTTGTCAGCAATCTCTTGGTAAGTACCAACAAGTTTAGCTTCTTCAGCTACTTCGTCTTTTCTAAGTTCATCTAAACGAACTCTGTTTGTATCATTAGCAATAATTGCTAACCCTTGCGGGATGAGATAATTTCGACCAAAACCATTTTTCACAGTAACAATGGTATGCTTATCTCCTACTTTATCTAGATCTTTAAGAAGTATGATTTCCATTTCTAAAAAAAATTTAAAAGATTAAAAATTTAGCAAACCCAAGGTTTACTTCAACAAATCCGTAACGTAAGGTAAGATAGCCAGGTGACGAGCACGTTTGATAGCTGTAGCCACTTTACGTTGGTATTTTAAAGAATTACCAGTAATACGTCTTGGAAGAATTTTTCCTTGAGCGTTGATAAACTGGAGAAGGAAATCTGCGTCTTTGTAATCTATATGTCTAATACCAAATCGGCGAAATCGGCAATATTTTTTCCGACTCTGACCTATATTTGGATTGCTTAAGAATTTTATATCGTCTCTAGAAGCCATGATTTAAAATTTTGAATGTTAAAAAATTACTCTTCTTCCTCTTTAGCGGCCACAGGAGCTGGAGCTGCTGCAACTGGTGCAGGCTTAGCTACCTTCTTTACTGGTGCTTTTGCTTTAGGTGCTTCTTTTGCAGGAGCATCTTTTTTAGAGGAGCTTTTCTTACCGATCAAACCATTTCGTTTGTCATCATTATACTTAACACCAAATTTGTCAAGTTTAACAGATAAGAAACGAAGGATTCTCTCGTCTCGACGAAAAGCCAATTCAAAATCGTCAATTACAGCTCCAGTTGGAACTTGAAATTCTACACAGTAGTAGATTCCTGATGTGCGTCGTTTAATTGGGTATGCCAATTGGCGTAATCCCATCTCGTCGTTATTTACGATCGTACAACCAGCTTTGGTGAATAGATCGACATAAGTCTGAGCTGTCGCTTTGATTTCATCGCCCGACAGCACTGGATCTACGATGAAGTTTACTTCGTATTGTTTCATTAATGAAGAAGTATTATAGGTTAATAAATTTTTAAAACGGGTGCAAAGATAGGTTAATAGTATTAAGATTCAAAATTTTTCTCGACTTTGCTTGAAGAGACAATATTAAGACTTAACACTATTATTTGCATTCATTAAGTAAACCACTGCTCGGAATGGGCTCGTATCTTGGCTTCGTTCGAAGAAATAGAGGACTTCACTTAGGAAGGCAAGTTTGGAAACTTGCCTTTATTTGGGGCTATCAAGTTAGACTCGCAAGCGAGTTCTAAACTTAATAGAGTCCGTATTTCTTTTAAATAGAAAAAGGGAAGACATAAAGCCTTCCCCTTCGATATAGCATCTATTGATATTTTACTAACGTAGGACGGAGACGGTCATATTATGATCGTAATCTCCTTCAATCACTGGTGATTGTTTTTGAACCGTATATGTTTTTACATTTTTAAAAATGTAATTATATAGTTCTTGGACATTGACTATGTTGTTATAATCTACATCTGCTTCTCCTTTTAACCCTCTTAGTAAGAAGTGACTAAAAACACCTTGTCGAAGTCCACTAGACTCTAAAGATGTTTCTCCTGATTTAGAAGAAAGAATCAATGCCGTACCTGGTGCTGCCTTTGCAAGAGAAGTATAATAATCTTTCAAAGCGGTATCGATAGACCCTTTGCTATTGAACATACTTCCAGAATGGCAAGCATCAGCGATAAATAATTTATATTTTGCTTTGCTTCTATTTAGAATACCACTGATTTCTTCGTGGTGTAATTTATTATTGTGACCGTCAAAGTCAATTGGTAGAAATGATCCTTTCAGACCATGACCTGAGTAATACATCATGACTAAATCATTTGGTCCTGCATTTCTAAACACTTCATCCATTGCAAAGAGGATATTGTCTTTAGTGGCTGCATCATCTACCAATATTTTGATTTGATCATCTTTCAAAGCACCACCTTCAGGGCTTTTCAAAAATGCATACATTCTATATGCATCATCATCGGTATATTGCAATGGCGGCATGTGACTATATGAAGCAACTCCAACGACTACTGCCCAAACCTTAACTTCTTTGGCCTCTTCTACTTTTGCAAAATCCTCTGACCCTTCTATTATAAAGTTTTCGGTAACATTTTGAATCATGGACTCATGATAGTCTTCACCCTGGTAAACACCCTCTTTCCAGATTCCTGAGATAATGGATCCATCAAGCATATACATTATTCCTACTCCATTAAAACTTCCATTCACCCAATCTCCTTCATACCAATTGCCTTCAGAATAATGACAAGTACCTTGTCCATTAGGTTTACTATTTGTAAAACGGCCTTCGTATTTTGCTTTACCTCCTTTAAAAATATAAGTACCCGTTCCTGACTCACAATCACCTAGAACACAACCTTCTTGTCCATCTTCGTTAAGAAGCGTTCCAATATAAGTTCCTCGTTCCCAAATACCTATCGTTTTTGTTCCATCCTTTTTATAGTGAATACCTCTACCATGACAGTAATTTTGGTGAAACATACCAACATATTTTTCGCCATTTGAAAAATACCAGGTTCCATACCCTGTTAATTCGCTATTCTGAAAATTACCTTCATATTTACTGCCATCAGCGTATTCCAAAACCCCAACACCCTCATTACAATCACCATGCGCACATCCTATTCTTACCGTAGAATTTTTCACAAGGTTTTGATTTGTAACATTTCCCTTTTCTTGAAATGTGATCCCCTGACCAGCATGAGCCAGCGTTAATTTATCTGAAGGGCCATTAAAATCCCCTTGAGAATAAATAGGTTTAGAAAAAGTACAAAGTAAAAATAATGTTATTAGTGTGATATAGTGATTCATGGAATAACGTATTTTGTTAATATCTTAACAAGTTCTTGCAAAAACATTACCAAAAATATAAATATGTAATATATTTATATGAAACTAATCTGTTATATGAGTAATAACAAGGAAAAAGAAAGGAAAGAAATAATTTTTATTAGATTCAATTTAGGCTTTCGAACCAATTGTAGAGCAGAATAATTGCAGTCAGATGGCAAACTTATCTTGCAAAGGATTATCATAACAGTTTCTCTCTACTACGAAGTTCTCCAAAAAAAAGGTCTCTCTATAGTTTTACCTAAAGAGAGACGACCCCATAACCAATTATAACAGTTTATCAGAAAACCGTTTGAAAAAATCTTTATTTATCAACATTGCTCCAAACGCTATGATGCAATAGACATTCGCATTGAACAAAGAATAATAATCAGTTTTAGGGAAAATCTATGCTAAAATTTCTTAGAAGTATATCTTGCTTAAAATTACTTGACAATATATACACTTTGCTGAAGTGAGTATTCAAGGTATTTAAAAAAGGTGCAAAAAATGATTTTAAGGGATAGAATACTTTAAATAGGTGACAAAATATAAATCGAGTTTTTAAATAATATCGAGTTTATCAAAAAAAGCTTTACGATATTTACGTCCTATGGGAATTTTTGATTGCTCTATATTAACCACATTCGTTTTTACATTAATGTCATCAATTTTGTCAATACGAATGATAAATGCTCGATGAACTTGAATGAAACTATTATCAAGAAAAGTAGTTTTCAATTTTGATAAAGAAATCTTCATCGAATATTCTGATTCCCCAGCACGAATTATGCAATAGTTTCCAGATGATTTTATCCACTGAATATAACTATATCTTATTCTGATTTTATTCTTCCCTCTTTTAATAATTAGGAAATTCTCTTTGTTATCAAAGTAAAAATTCAGCGCAGCATAAAGTGTTTTATAATCAAAAGGCTTGGCAATAAAAGAAAGCAAATTTAATTTTTTGGCTTCCTCATAAAATTGATTTTCTGAATCTTCAGCAATATAAATTATGGGGGTAAATTTGTTAGAAGCTTTTTTTCCAAACTCGAGTCCGTCTCCATTTTCGGTCAAGGTAGGCTTCGTAATAATCAGATCTATATTATTACTTTGAACATAAACAAAAGCCTCATTAGGGTTTTTAAAAATAAAAATATCAAGTAAGCCCCATTTCTTCAAATTAATTTTGAGAGAGGATGCGAACGAGCTATCATTTTCTAAAACAAGAATATTTAAAGGAGGCATATGCTTGAATATATTCAGCTATTACTTTTGCAATAATGTGACTAAGCTATATTCAAAAACAGAAAACCAATATAGATGGGGGATAGAAAACAATACGAAGGTGACGAAAGGAGCTGAATCAGGCAAAACATAGTCTAAATCAATAATCAACAGCTTCAATTTTTTTCAGTAAGGCTGAACGAAACTTAGACCCAATCGGAATATTCCTACCGTTGATTATCAATTCGGAAGAAGAAGGAATCGAGTCAATTTTTTTGATATTTATAAGGAACTTTTTGTGCGCTCTAACAAAGTAAGGAGCATCTATTTTCTGCTCTACTTTGGTCAAAGACATTTTTGTGGCATACCTTTTATCATCCAAATGCAATTCGATATAATTGCCATCTGCTTCGATCCAAAGAATATCATCAAACTCAATTCTTTTAAGCACATCATTTTGTTTGACAAAAAAACTATCTTCTAATACTACGCTCTTAATTTCCAACTTCTCCATTTGTTTTTCTTTCAGATCAAATACACGATCGATACAACTTTGGAGAGTAACTTTATCAAATGGTTTAATTAAGAAACCAGAAGGACTAGTAAGCATTGCTTCCTGAAAAGTTTTTTCATCTTTAAGCATGGTAATAAAAATGACGGGAATCGTTTTATCTGCAATTTTATTAACCACATCTATTCCTGAAAAATCGCCATTTAAGTTCACATCAACGATCAATAATCCATAGCCTCCAGATTCAACTTCTTTGATCGCTTTTTTGCCATTATCCGTGACTGCAATATTAGTATAGCCCAAAGATTTTAAATACATCTCTATTTCCAAGGCTAATGAAAAATCATCTTCTACGATTAAAATTTTCATTTTTAGCATTTTTATTATTCAACCATAGAACAACAAAAGTAAATAGTTGCACTAAGGTGAAAATTACCTAATGATTTTTATTTAAATAGACAATAGGGATCAAGGGGCTATGATCTTTTGATGTGTTATAATTGAATGGGGTCGCAATTTAAATAAAAAATTTAAAATGAGACTTTTACTTAAGATTTTTTAGGCCATAGGTTAATAACTTACATTAACCTGATATCCAAACATGAAAATTAAGAATTATAAAACATCGATCATTATGCTTCTGATCTTGGTAAAACTAGCTTTGCGATTATTTTCATTCCCTCTACTTTAGAAATAGAAAAGGTACCGGCGTTCAATTCGGTTAACTCTTTACAGATCAATAATCCGAGTCCTCCTGTATTTTTTTGTATTGTAGGGTCATTATTTTTCATGATATTCCTAAATAGTTCTTCATTAATAAAATCGCTAGAATTCTCGATTTCTATCCTCGTCATTCCTTTTTCGTAAGAAGCGTTTAATTTTACCGTCATTCCTTTTGGAGTATTTTTAATGGCATTATCAAAAAGATTTCGAAGGATGGCTAACATAGCATTGCGATCTGCAAATAATTGAAATTCTTCAAGTTCCTCTATATCGAATTGCACTTTTTTCGCTTCAGCAACATCCGAATAAAGTGTGGTTATCTCACTTACTATTTCACTTAATTTCAAGCTCTCTGGATGTATTTGAATTTCATCTTTTTGCAATAAAGCCCAGTTCATTAAATTATCCAAAAGCATGGTCATATTAGAGGATGACTTATCAATTGATTCACTTAATTTAATAATATCATCATATCTTTTTTCTTTGATTAAAAACTCTAACTTTTGAGCCATTCCGCTGAGTGAAATAAGCGGTGTTTTTAAATCATGTCCAATCAGACGGAGAAATTTTCCTTTAATTTTATTACTCTTTTCCAGTTCGTTTTTTTGCTGCTCTATAATTTGAGTTCTTTTAAAAACCTCAATCGTCAAATCTTCAGCTCGCTTTCTAAAATGATAAGTTCTATAGCGAATAAAACCAAGAACTAAACCGAAAAAACCTAAAATAGAAAAAGCAATGAATCTTGAATTTAAGTAAAAAGGGGTCGCAACATTTATTGGTATATCAAGCACATTACTCCAAGCACCTCCCCTACCAATACTTTTTATTTTTAGATTAAAATCTCCATAAGGCAATTGGTTGACTCTGACATAATTTTCTTCAAGTGGAATCCATTTTTCATCGAGATCAACTATTTTATACGCATGTCTCTTATTTGCCATATGGCTATAATCCAGATTTGCAAAGTGTACTATAAATGATTTATCTCTTGAATTTAAATTGATTTTATTTTCTTTAATAAAAGATAAAGTTTGATTGACCAACCCTCCAGATTCAACATCTAGCTTTTCAAACTTTGTCACGACTGGTCTTGTTTTATTCTCCTCTTTTTTAAAATCAAAATCTTTAGGGTGAAATATAGTCAAACCATTAACTCCTCCAAAATAAAGAGAGCCATCTGAATGCTGATAATAAGACCATCTGTTGAACTCATTATTGGCAATTCCATCCTTTTCAAAGAAACTATTTATTTTTTCTGTAGACTTATCGAACCGCATCAACCCATAATTAGAAGACATCCAAAGAGCTCCAAAATCATCTTCAAAAATAGCATGAATCGCATTATCTGACAGTCCATCTTCTTTTGTATAATTTTTAATTCCTCTTTGCTTTCGATTCCACTTTATCATTCCTTCAGCGTCTGTTCCCAACCAATAAATTCCATCTGAATCCTGATAGATATATGAGATTCTTTTAGATGAAAAATTATTAAAATGGCCAACTATGCCCTTTTCTGGATTTAACAAATAAAGGCCATTGGAAGTAGCTATCCATATTCCATCTAAATTTTCATAAAAATGAAAAATTTCCTTCCCTTTCAAATCAGGAAAACCATTATACTTTTGAAAAACGATCAGGCTATCTTTCTCCCGATTTAAATAACCTAGTCCTTTAGTTCCGCCTAGCCAAAAATTATTATTCTTGTCAATAAAAGGTAGAACAGCCGATCCAATATTATCTTTTAGTTTATAATAAGTAGCATCTCTACTCTCAGGATTAAACACACTTACAAAAGGGCTATGCTGTCCAGAATAAATTATCCCGGAAGAATCTTTAATTGCCCCCAGTCCAATGAATTTAAATTCTACTTCTGCCAATAATTTAGAAATTCCGTTGTTGATATTCAACGTCAGGTCTCCTCGATAGCTATTAATTTTAAACAGGCTATCATTAATATTAGTTATTCCTCTTAAGCTATAAGGTGGACTCTCGTCAGATAGATATTTTCGAAATTTATTTTTTTCTAGACTTAATGAAAACAAACCTTGATTATTACTTTCCGAGGTGGTAAACCAAGTTAAGTTATCAGAAAAACTATTATGCTTTACCCATCTCATCATACCAGGCTCTCCAATCTCATTGGATAAGTCATAAAATAATTTACCTGATTTTTCAAAAATGAATGTTCCTGTTGTAAAAGTTATCCATATCCGACCTTGTTCATCTTCACTAAATATAGATCGATTTTGAGTATCCAAATAATTATACTTAGCATCGGCTAAGTCAAAGAAAGGGCGGAAGTTTTCACTTTTTCTCTTTACATAAAAATAATGATTGAGATCAATAGTTTCACTGTTCGAAACACAGTACAACCAGATTCTTCCTTCTTTATCTACCCAATGATTCATAATTTTACCAGGGACTTCATCTGTACTTATGAGTTCTCCTTTATCATTGATTTCTAAGATTTTATTCTCCACTCCTAAAGTGACGGTATTTGAAGCAGAAGGACATATTGTGAGAATAGGAAATTGATTTCCATTGTCATAAATCTTATGGAATTGGCCATCAAACTTCCAAGCCTGTCCATTAGCTAAACCTAACCATAAGACATATTGATCGTCTTGATGTATATACATTATATTGGAAACAGAAAAAGGACAATCTGGGAATTTCTCTTCGAAGGATTTTAGTTGATTGTTTTGTGTATTGAGAATAGAGATAAAAGAATAATTACTATTATAAACATCATGATAAACTCTATACAATCTGCTGCCTAACCAAATATTTCCATCAACATCTTCGCAAACTTTACTGTACCCCGATAATTCCTGTACCTCAGCATTTGCCGGATAATGTACATAATCTAAACCATCGTATCGGTCAGCCCCAGCGGAAGTAATGAACCACATAAAGCCTTTAGAATCTTTATAAATATCACGAACCTGTGAATTAGAAAGGCCATCCTCAACTGTGAAATATTTTTTTGAAATGGAAAAATCTTGTGCGGAAAGTGTAGAGACTATCCACAGAAAAAAAAGAATGAGAGGTATGTGTAAGTTTTTCATTGAGGTCATCCAAAAATTATGACTGACTCTTTTTTAAAAAGTAACAATTAATGTTTTGTTAACAAAATTCTATGGCAGTTACTAAAGACTGCATTCCTTTTGTTTCCTCTTTTCACTTTTTCACAAAATAAAAAACCGCCCTCCAGTCAATACTGAAGAGCGGTATATTTTTAAAAATTTCAAAAGATAGACGATTAAATACTTAGCGTAAGTAAAAATTTATCTCTTGAAAACAATCATCTTTTAATCCAAAAGAATCATTTTCTTAGAATCAGAATCTGTTGCTGTATTTACTTGGTAGTATAAAATACCACTTGGCAAATCTGCTCCATTTAAATCAAACTGATTAAATCCTTTTGCAAAATCTCCATTTTGACTGTGGACTAATCGACCTGACATATCATAGATTCTCAAACTTACTACTCCTGCTTCTGGAATACTAAATCCAATTACAGTCGCTTCCTTAAATGGATTCGGTTGATTCTGATAAAGCGTAAACGCTTCACCTGCAACGACTCCATTTACATCTTGAGAAGTAAGGTCTAAGTTTGTTTCAGAAGAATTATCTTCTCCTAATTCATACTCATTTCCTTGACTGTCTATATCTCCTCCACCCATAAAGGCATTGAAGGTTGCTGTAGTCGTTGAAACATTTCCACAATTATCTCGAACTCTGAATGTTACTGTTACTGAAGTAACTCCCATTGCTCCATCACAATTGAATGATGGGTTAGAAGGAATCGTTGACCAGAATACATTATCATTTGAACAAGCATCATAAGCTGCTGCTCCTCCATAACTATCTACCCAATCATCAAAATTAGACGGTGTATCGTAGTTACAAATTTCCCAGTGATCTTGAGCTTCTTCAAAAATTGTTGGTGCTTCCGTATCTGTTACTACATAAGTCGTTGTACAGAATGACGTTCTTCCACAATTATCCGTTGCTCTAAATGTAATCGTGTTGATTCCATTATTGATACAAGTATTGATATTGTTTGAATTGAAGTTATTGAAAACTGTCAAATCACTATCACATGCTGAAGTAGCTGAGACTGATGCGATGTAAGCTTCAATAGCCGCTATCGTTCCTTCTTCTCCTCCGTAATCTTCACAATTGAATTGTAACCATTGCTCGTCTTCGCAACCAGCGAATACTGGTCCTTCGTTTTGTACTACATAATCCAAAACTACTGCAGCAGAATTTCTTCCACATGCATCTGTTACAGTATAAGTATAACGGTAACGCGTACCATTACAATCCATTGCTCCTATGATTTGTGGGCCAGCTATATTTACTGTTGCTGCATCTCCACATGACGTTTCATAAGTAATGAAATTTTCATTTGGATTTACTCCTGCTAGACAAGTTGTCGTTTGTGTTTCAATAACACTTGTGATTACTGGTGCAGCATTATTTCCAATTGTGAATACTCGATCTACTTCTACGGTACGGTTACAGAAATCTTTTACTCGGTAAGTATAAGTATATGTTGTACCTGGGCAATTTGCTGGGCCAGATAATACTGGACCTAATACATTAATTACAAAGTCACCTTCACAATCTGCTACTACTGTAGCATCAGCTGTAGATACAACGATATCAGAAAAACATTCTACTGTTCCACCTGCAGGTACGGTTACCGTTGGTGCATCGTTTTGAATCAAGAATTGTTGTTGACATTCTGAAACTCTTCCACATGCATCAGTCACTTTGTAGATGTAAGTATAAACTGTTCCATCACAACCTGGGATTCCTCCTGTGATTAATGGTTGTTTTACGTATGCAAAAAAGTCCATTCCACATGCGGTGATTACTGTTAAGTTCGAAGGATCAGCAACGATATCTTCGAAACAAGTAACTACCTCATCAGCTGGACAAGTAATAATTGGAGCCAAATTTTGAATTGTGAATACTTGCTCACATGATGCCGTTCTTCCGCAATCATCTGTTGTTGTGTAAGTATAAGTATACGTTGTACCTGGACAATCATCAGCACCTACTTGTACTGGTCCTGTGATCACTGTATTAGATCCTAGTGTACAAGAAGTAGTTACTACTGCATCTGCTGGATCAACTGCGATATCGACAAAACATTCTACTATCATATTTGCTGGACAAACTATTGTAGGAGGATCATTTTCTATCGTAAATACTTGATCACATGATGCGGTTCTTCCACAGTCATCTGTTGT
>CAKZTD010000358.1 GCA_937921595.1 uncultured Saprospiraceae bacterium | reverse complement strand
CTTCTAAGATTTCGGATCGTTCCCTGCTCATTTGGATTTATAGCTAATGCTTTTCTATAATATTTTTCAGCTTCGTCAATCCTTCCAAAATCCTTGCATACATTTCCTAATAATATATGCGTATTCAAATCATTAGGGTTTAGAGACAAGGCTTTTAGTAGCGATGTTTCTCCTTCTTCTTGTTTTCCAATATCCAGATAAAATTTACCTAAAGCTGCCGCAGGTAAAAAATGATCAGGATGTGCGGTTTGAGATTCCAAATAAGTTTCTTCTGCTTTTTCAATCATTCCGAGATCAGCATAAAGATTTCCGATATGAATCAAAGTCATCAGATCATTCGGGAAAACGACAAGTACTTGTTGGTAGGTCTCTAATGTTTCATCAGGCTTCTCTAAAAAAGAATAAAGCGCAGCTAGGCTATAATAAGCTTGGATAAGTTTTGGATCAAGTTTTATAACTTGATTTAGGACATCTATTGCTTGTGGATATTGTTGGAGTTGTAATAAGGTATTTGCAAAATTAAATTGGATATCTGCTCTTTCAGGAGCAAGTTTTGCAGCTTCGCTTATTTGTTGAAAAGCTTCGTCTGCTTTCCCTAAATGTTGTAGTGCAATTCCTCGATTTAATTTAGCATCAATATTATCAGGATTAATTAGAATCGCTTTATCAAAGAATTCAAGTGCATCATTTACTTTTCCGCTACTTAATAAGACTCCTCCAAGAGTAGTCATTATTCCATCGTTATCGGGAAGATGATTTAGAATTTGTCGTAAAAGATTTTCAGCTTCAGGCAGTTTTCCATTTTGATGAGCTTGCATTGCTTCTTGAAATACAAGTTCCGCATTAAAGTTTTGGTCTATCATTTTATTTCTTGAGGTTTATTCAAGAAAGTTGTTCCGGAATGTGTTTTGAAATTTTTGTCAGCCATTGATTAGTTTTGAACAACTTCCAAGTGAAATATAATAGAAACTTGCAGAACCAACAAGAAAATTTAGAACTTGTTTAAAATGAAAAAAGCCCCAGAAATTAATCTGGAGCTTTTCGTATTACATATCTTTAAAAGAAAGAACGTTCAAATTGAATGTCCTTTCAATCAATTAATATCGGTTATTGTAACCACCACCGCCGCCACCGCCGCGATTGAAGCCACCTCCGCCGCCACCGCCGCGGTTAAATCCACCTCTATCTCTATTCTCTCTAGGTTCAGCTTTCTTAACAACAATTGTACGACCGTCTAGTTCTTGGTCATTCAAATCGTTAATAGCAGCTTGACCTTCTTCGTCGTTTGGCATTTCAACAAATCCAAACCCTTTAGAACGGCCAGTAAATTTATCCATAATGATCTTTACGGAATCAACAGTACCAAAGCCTTCAAAAGCATGGCGCAAATCCGACTCTTGAGTGTCGAAGTTTAATTTTGCAACAAAAATATTCATAATATAAAAATTAGCAACCTCGTTTATTTAAGGTTGTGTAAAAAAATCGTGTGATGTGAAAAACTAAGGTAGGATAATTAAAAAGGATTGAAATAACCTAAGAACTTAAATAATTCAGTGCAAATATACATTTAATATGCATTATATATACACTTTTCTACTTTTAAGACTATAAATTATTCCTCAGGTCACATTTATTTTAAAAAAAGTATCACTTTCTTCTAAATTTAATGCGTTATTTCACAATTGAAATGATATAAAAATATCAAAAATCCTGCGTAAAAGGTTTCATACGTAATATTATAACATGACAGAAAGCCCGAGGCATATAAAATTTCACAATCAACAAAACCCAAATGCTGGGTTTGATTTGGTGCGTTTAGAGGAAATTTTTCAACGAAAAGATCTAGATCATGATCCTAATCAACTTCATCTAGTTGAGTTTTACATTATTTTATTCATCGAAAGTGGAAAGGGAGCTCATGTGATTGATTTTGCAAATTATAAATGTAAAGCAGGAACAATAGTCACGATCAGAAAAGATCAAGTTCATCAGTTCGTCAGCAGCAATGACCTTAAAGGTTCTTTACTACTTTTTACCGATGACTTTTTAGTAAGCTATTTGGAAGATTTAGAAACTCAAAAAACCTTGCAGCTATTCAATGAGCTATTGGGTGATCCAAAAATCCAGTTATCAGAATCAGAACGAGAAGAAGTTTCGGAGATCATAAATCGTATCCAAAGTGAATATTTTAAAATAAACGATTCTTATTCCTTGGGCATCATTAGGAGTGAACTACATATTTTAATCACTAAGCTTTATCGAATAAAATCTCAAAAGGAGAGCTTCGTTTTTAAACGGAAATACCTGAATGAATTTATCGATTTTCAAAATCTGGTTGAAAGCAATGTGACAAAAACAAAACGGGTTCAGGATTATGCAAAAATGATGGCTGTGAGTGCAAAGACTTTAAACAACATTACAAAAAGCATGATCAATAAAACAGCTAAGGAATTCATCGATGAAGTTTGTACCAAACAGATCAAACGTCTACTCATCAATACCAAACTCTCCATAAAAGAAATCGCTTACACTTCTGGTTTCGAAGAGTCAACTAACTTTTATAAGTATTTTAAACATCAGACTAAAACAACTCCGGAAAATTTTAGAGATAGTTTTTAAACAAGATTTTGCCCCTTTTCATTTTTACAATCTTAGGTATTGTTGTATATCTAATAAAGTTGACATCGATCTTTCTGTCTGCCTCTATAGCGTTTTCTTATTGATGAAGTCGTAAGAAAGTTGTTAGCAATTGTCTGCCAATCAAATCTGAATTTTGACTTTTATTGTTCTCATAATTTCAAATATATTTACAAAAGAATTGCTGTCACTTTTATAGTCAGGCAACCCACCCCCTTAGCGAAAACGTATAGGAAAGTAAGCAAATAAGGAAAATGACGGAAAACAAGAACTTAACTTCTTGGATTGCTGGTTGTCGTAAGATGGATGAACCAAGTCAACTAGAGTTGTATCGACACTTTTACAGTTACGGTATGGCGATAGCTTTGCGTTATACGAATAGTCGGGAATCAGCAATGGAGATGGTCAATGATGGTTTTTTTAAAGTTTTTACAAAAATAAACCAATATGATTCATCTTTTCCATTTAAGCCTTGGTTACGTAGAATATTGATAAACTCGGCTATTGATCATTACAGAAAATACAAGCAAGAGTTACCAAATGAACTACATCCAATTGTAGAAGATTCACCTGCCTATAATGAAGCATTGGACCAATTAGAATTTGATGATTTATTAAAAATTATGCAATTGCTCCCTCCAGCATATCGGATGTCTTTCAATCTTTATGTGGTAGAAGGACTAACTCATGCAGAGATTGCAGGGAAATTAGAAATAAGTATTGGAACATCTAAATCCAACTTATCGAAAGCCAGACAAAAAATAAAAGAGCTATTAAGAGCATCTCGTAATTCTCAAACAAAAACAAATAATTATGGATGACAATTACTTTGATAAAAAACTAAAGGATATTCTCGAATCGGGCCCGGATATACATCCGGATGAATCTGCAATGATGGATATGCGGCAGCAACTTCGAAGTATCGAAAAGCCTAAGCGAAAGCGGAGATTTTTACCGATTTTATTGTCGCTACTTTTGTTGCCGATTTTATTTGGAGGAGGTTATTTATTTCAAAAAATAAAAACATTAAATGAAAAAGTAATTTTACTTAGCGAGGAAATTTCAAAAACACATTATATAGATACGATTATACAAAAAGAAATCATTTATCAGATAGACACGGTTTTCAACACGGTTTATTATGAAAAAATAATCCGAGAAGAATCTTCGGACAGACCAAGAAATGAGTATAACTCTTCTTTGGTTTACCGATCAGGAATTGGACAGCCTGGAAGATACACTCCCTTTGTTTTTAACACTAGAGTAAATGATGACTGGAGCATAGGTAAAAGAAGAATTCCTTTATTTGCTCAAAATCCTAGCTTCAGTCTTTTTAATGAAAATAGCTATTATGATAAAGAGGATTTAAGTCTCAAAAAGCCAAAGGATATTTTTGAGGCACTTGATCCTATCTCTACTCGTTTTTTTGATATTGCTTATGAGGTAGAATTCGATATGGATAAAACGGTTAACCTTTCCGATCCGTCGTATAAAAAGAAAAAAACAAAAACGGCCTATTATTTCGTTCCGATAGATTTTAGTGTGGGGCTTAATTATAATCCTTCTGTTTTGACTTTTAATGATTTTGGTGCACAAGGAAAAACCTATGGAGCAAATGGTGAGATCCATTTTGCAGGAGATCGAAGTCTTACAATCGGGGCGGAATATTTAAGAACTAGTTTTGAAATAAAAGAAGATAGTCCTGAACTTATTGCGCTATTTCCTATCGTTAACCCTACAGATCCAATGGATGTTTTGCATGAAGTAAAAGGAACTTTTCATTATCTGCAAATTCCAATTACACTAAAACAAAAGTTTAGAACGGATAAAAAATTACAGACTAATATCAGTGCTGGTTTTGTGGCTTACCAACCTTTGAAGTATGATTTAAAGTATGAATACATCAATAGTAGTGGAGAATACAAATTGCCATTGACCTTGAAAAATGGTGAATTCTCTGTCGATAATTTAAGGCTTGGAATAGGTGCAGATTATTCCTTGTCGGATAAAATTTCTGCGAATGCCGATCTATTGTATCAGCATGGTTTTTCGCTCAATGCCAATGAATATTATAAGTTGAGATATTGGGCGTTTAACCTTGGGTTGAAGTATAGATTAAAATCCTAAGTTCATAAAATCACTTGTTATTTTCTTACACAATTTGCTAGCCCGGTTGATTTCGAAATCAGACGGGCTAGCTTTTTTAGATTAATAATTTCAATGTTTTTTTTGAATTATTATTAAAAAATAATTTCCTCAGGCAACCCTCCCCATCATCTCATCTGTATAGTCTACCAAAGAAACGATTTTCTAATTTTTTCATTTTTAGATTATACCAGACTATGCTAAAAACGTGGATCGCAATGATGTTCATCAGTCTAATCTGGATTACAGAAAGAACGAGAACTCTTGAAATTTGGAATACTTCAACACCTCTTCAGGAAGTGCAAGCTGCATTAGGCGAAGAACGCCCTGAGCATTACTTACCTGCTATGCCTGACCTTGCAAAGATGGGCGAAGAATTAGTCAAGACTGGTAGAACTATTGGTCCGGATGGAAAGCGCAGCAAATACATAAGCAAACATTATGTCTGCACCACTTGCCACAATTTGGAATTAGAAGATCCTGATTTACGAATCAGTGATCCGGAGACTAGATTGACTTTTGCAAAAGAAAATAACTTGCCATTCTTACAAGGCACAACGTTCAAAGGAATTGTAAATAGAGAGAGTTGGTATAATGATGATTATGTCAAAAAATACGGTGATGAAAAAATTGAAAGAGCGCATGAAAATTTAAGAGAATCAATTCAATTATGTGCAATAGAATGTTCTCAGGGAAGACCTATGAAAGATTGGGAAATTGAAGCCGTTTTAGCTTACTACTGGACTTTGCAATACACCTTGGAAGATTTAAAATTGACGGAGGCCAATCTTCAAAAACTGAATACGGATAAAAACGATCCAGCGAAAAATGAATCGACTCAAGCCTGGCTTCGATCTTTTTATAATACAATATCTCCAGCTCATTTTTATGATGCACCTCCAGATAAAAATGTAGGTTATGAAGGCCTTGTTGGTGATCCGGCAAAGGGAAAAGATTTATATGAATTAAGTTGTTTGCATTGTCATAATGCAGATGGTGTTTCTCATTATGTTTTAGATAATTCTTCACTTAGTTTTCGCCATTTAGAAAGAAAAATTACGAAAGATTCTCATTTCTCATTGTACCAAATCATAGCTTATGGGACATATTCAATCCCTGGTCATAAGCCTTACATGCCTCATTATCCAGAAGAACGGATGAATAAGCAGCAAGTTGAAGACCTAAGAGCTTACGTAGAAATGATGGCAAAATAAAGATTTAAATTATTATTCAATCCATTTGTCAATTGGATTGATTTCGAAAATACTAAAATCAAAAATTCCATTTTATGAAAAAGATAGAAATAATTATTTTAGCTATTTGCTGTGTCTGCTTTTTGTTTTTTGGAGCATGCAAAACAGATCCGATTATTCCAGAAGGTGGGATACCAGAAATACCACCAGTACAGGATCCAGGAGATGCTAATCCTTGTGAACCGAATGTGATTTCGTTTCAGCATGAAGTACTTCCTATTATGGTTTCTGCTTGTGCTTATAGTGGATGTCATGATCCGATAACTGCAGAAGACGACATTGTTTTAAATAACTATAATAATGTAATAAAGGAAGTAGATCCAGGTAATCCAAACAATAGTGAGTTGTATGAATCTATCGTAGAAACTGACCCTGATGACATCATGCCACCTCCTCCAGCATCGCCTTTGACCAGTACTCAGATTTCCATTATCAGAGACTGGATTTCGCAAGGAGCGAATGACACAAATTGTGGTGCGCCATGCGATTCAACTGCTGCTTCATTTTCCAATGATATTTTTCCATTGCTTCAAGATTATTGTGTGGGTTGCCACAACACGGCAAGGTCTGATGGAAATGTAAATATCGAATCTTACAATAAAATTATCCCTTATGTGACTGACGGTTCTCTGATCGGTTCAATGAAACATGACGCATTATTTGCAAAAATGCCTCCTTCAGGAAGTATACTTAGTGACTGTCGAATCTCTCAGTTTCAGAAGTGGATTGATGATGGGGCTTTGGATAATTGATAGATAACGGACACTGTTGTTTATAAGGAATATTTAATAGACAAATCACTTCAAACATTGAACGAATAAAATAATTATGAAAAAGATATTATTGCTTTTAATTATCATAGGTTTTCTTTTTCCGAGCTGTTATTACGACAACAAAGAAGAGCTTTATCAATATGTCCAACCAGAGAATTGTACAGCAACCACGGCTACTTTTATTGCTGATATTGTTCCGGTCATAGAGAGTCATTGCTTCCGATGTCATAACAATAATCGTCAAGATGGAAATGTCAACTTGGAAGGATACGCAAATGTAAAACCTTATGTTGATGATGGTTCTTTTTATGGTTCGACCAATCATGAAGCGAGTTATTCCGTGATGCCAACAAGTGGGGTTAAAATTCCATTTTGTGATATTGAAAAAATGCGTTTATGGATTGAGGCTGGAGCATTAAATAATTAAAATCATTCAACAGATCTAAGTGCCAAACTAAAATTGCTTGTCTAATAAATTCGTTCCGAAGAAATTTTATAAGTAATTGACTTAAAAGAATTTATTATACCAATTATTTTGGCTTACTACTTATTGTTTCACAATTTAATTAATCTACCAATTAACGAACATGAGAACCAAATTCTTAATAGCACTTTTTACAATAATAAACATAACGGTCTCTGCCCAAATTAAACCTGTAAAATATACGCACGAAACTTTCCGTGGCACTAGAATTGTCAATGGTCATTCTATCGAAACACTCAAAGATGGAGAGATGGAAATGATCATTGGCCATCGATTCGGGAGATTAAACGGTGGCGCTTACGAACTATTTGGCCTTGACCAAGCAAGCATACGGATTGGTTTCGATTATGGCGTTCGAGACTGGCTGACTATTGGTGGAGGTCGTAGTTCTGTAGGTAAAGAATTTGATGGATTTTTAAAATTAAGAATACTTCGGCAAGGAGCAATAGGAGAGGGAGGGATGCCGGTTTCGATAACTGGTTTTTCGAGCTTGGCTTATACCACACTCAAAGCGAGCGACCCGCTCAAGCCTTTGGAATATCAAAACCGTTTTGCTTTTACACATCAAATATTTATTGCAAGGAAGCTTAGTGATCGTTTCTCTATTCAGATGATGCCGACGCTTTTGCATTTCAATTTAGTAGATACAGGAAATGAACCGAATGATAAAATCGTGATTGGTGCTGGAGCAAAATTTCAATTGACTAAAAATCTAGCCTTAACTTCTGAATATTATTATTCCCTTCCTGATCAGTTTTTACCAGATAAAAAAGATTCCTTTTCTGTTGGATTAGACCTCAATACAGGGAGTCATGTTTTTCAATTACATTTTACCAATTCAGCAGGAATGATTGAGAAACAATTTATTGGTGAAACCACTGGAGATTGGGGGAAAGGCGATGTTCATTTTGGATTCAATATGGTCCGAACTTTTAAATTAAAAGGACGCCGATATTAAGTAGTTCATGGAAATGGGGTGTATGTTAGCTTGAGTGAATTTTTATTTTAGGTGATTAAAAAAAAAAACACAGACATAACCGTAGCTATGGCGAACATTTTTGAAGAAGTATAAAATAAAAAGGCACTCAAGATAATTTAATATTTAATTCCGTGAACTACTTAAATGTGGTTTAGAACAAAGTCTAGGTATCTGAGTAAATAAAGGGAGTACATTATCCAAAATTAATTTGATGATAATGTCTCCCAATATTTATTCATGTACTCATTTTTTTATTTATTTTACTCAATCATAATTTTCTCTACAAGTGATTCTCGGCCAGATTGCACCCGTATAAAATAAACACCCGGAGGAAGTTGGCTTAAGTTCAAATCATAGAAAAGCGTTTTTGAATCCACATCAACAGTGTTTTTATACCATGACTTTCCATCAATACTCTGAATTTGAATAATGGCTTCATCAGATTTATTTTGAAAAAGAGCATCAATGTTTATTGCTCCATTTGAAGGATTTGGATAAACCGATAAACTGGAAGATCCATCTACGATATTTCCACCACCACCTGGGCCACCAGGTCCGCCACCGCCACCGTTTCCACCGCCACCGCCACCGCCACCATTGGGGTTACAATTAGCAGCAAAGAAAATATTACTTTGTAAATGTTCAATCGGTGTATTTCTTTCAATGATATCTCCTAAAGTCGTATCATCAATTCGATCTCTATCTTGGTTAGAAAAAGCAGGATCATTTTTATAAAAATAAAAATCAGCATCCCTAATATTTGAAAATTCTTGGGATAAAATCGCATTTAAAGTTGTTCCAATAGAAGAACCATTCAAGGGATCCTCGGCCAATAAACCAACCCACAAATCCATATCATAAACACTACCATAAGCAGTCTCCAAAGCATTTTGTAAATCGACATCATCGGTTATATCACTAAAACGCTCTACCGAAGAACCTGTATAAAATGCTCGAACAGAATTGTAATCTGGAAGTCCATGATCTCTTCCTCGTTGAATATTTAAAGAAGCTAGGTCTAAGCCAAAAGCATTTCCGGAAGAAGGATCACCGAATAAAAAGTTACGAAGATTATCTACGATTTTTGTATCTACTTTTTGTTGAGTTTGAGCAGCAAGCCCTTGAATAAAAGGCTCAATTCCATAGTTCCGAATAACTTCAGGATTAAAAAAGCCATCAAGTAGAGGAAGACTTCCACCATCAACTGGCTGGCAATCGACATCGATCAAAGGAATTTCTGATGTAACCATGGTATGACCAAGACGATAAGCTGCTGCTGCAAACATGTTGCTGAGATCAGGTTGGATGTTCTGATTATAGCCTGAATACTGAGCTACAGAAAGGCCAAGTGCTGGTAAGAAATGATTGTAAGTTATGGCTTGAATTTGACCACCAATTATCTTCCTCGCACGTTGATAATTTTGCTCATCATTGAAAGAACCATTCTGTACCAGACGATCACAAATTCGATTGTGCTCTCTTACAAACAAGGTATGCAAAGAGGTCAAACCAGGTTGCTCATTTGCCCTGACATCTCCAGCTACAAAAACTTTTGCCGTTCCTCCAGCATCACCAGCCATGCTTGGAGCATTGGGGTCGATGTTTGTTTCGATGGTACCATCAGTTGTATTATAAGGTAGTAAGTCGCCAGTAGATGTTTTTAATTTCCCTTGATTAAAAGTCCGTAACCAATCTGCTCTCGAAGCTTCTGATCCATAAACGTGTGAAGCATCTAACCAGGAAGTGATTAAGTTTTCTTGTTGACGATCATCATTGATTCCAGTGCCCGGATAAGTTTCAGAACGTAAAAAAGGAATAGGGGAGGTAAACAATGGTTCATTTGAAGGAAGTAATATCGGAACATATTCTGTTTCACCTTCTGGTGTCAAATTGATGTCGTGATCAATAAATTGTCCCCAAGTGAAAACGAGTGAGCTTAGGTTTCTGGGACTCGGAAGATCTCCGTTTTGAGCGACAACTAAATTTGAAATAGCTCTTGGTGTCAGTCTACAATTTCCAGCCATGTCATTATAGAAATCCGGAGCACCATAAGCTGCTTTCATGGAACGGAAAAATGGAATATCGGTAGCTCCCCAAACATCGCTATCATCGAACGCGATGTTATTGCAAGTGCCATCAATTGTTCTGTTAGGAAGTCGATCACAGTTGACGGATCGATCACCGGCTGCGTTTTGGTTTCTCTTTTTATGTTTAAACGATTTTCCATTGGTGCGTAATTCTCGCATACCATCAGGGTGTCCCGAAACTTGTGCATAAGCTGCATCAAAAGAAACTAGACTTAGGATGATAACTAGGAATAGCAAATTAATCCAAACATAAGTGCCTTGAACAGATTTTGAACTGGTGTACTTTGTCATACAAATAGGTTTTAGAATTGGTGAAAAAAATGGGTAATGCAATAGAGTGACCTGTAGAGATAGGGCTCTATTCTGTAGATTCAGAAGTATGGAAAAATGATTTTTTTTTAATTAATTATAATAAGTAGGTTAGCGTAAAAAAGGAAGTCCGCTCACCTCATTAAGAGCGAACTCCTTGTAACATAAAAGCTATGAAAAATATATTTTTAAATAAGATTGTTAATCTATTCTTCCTCCAGGATTTAAGCCACTCGGTACATCATTTGGAATCGACCGATCAAAATTAGGATCATTCAGAGCTTCAATAAATGCGATGATATCCTGAATGTCATTATTATTAAAATTATTTAAATTTCTAACCTCTGGATCGATTTGATTTCGATCGACATTCGGATTGACATTTAAACCACCGTTTCCATTTCCGCCATTACCTTGGCCATTATTATTTGCAACATTTCTAGCGGTGATATAAAAGCGAATCGTTTGTTGTAAACTACCTCCAACACCATTGTGAAAGTATGGCCCTGTCTCGTCAAGATTTCTTAAGGTCGGTGTTCTAAAAGCATAAGTCCCATTGGCACCAGCATCTGAAAAATCTAATTGATTATTATCAGGAACTCCTAGCGTATGTAATTCAAAATCGGAGAACATTGGACCACTATGACAATCATTACAACCAATCTGGTTAAAGCGATTCATTCCTCTGATTTGTTGCTGATTCATAGCATTTTGATCACCTGCTCTAAATCGATCAAAAGGACTATTGGTAGCTATGATTGTACGTTCGAAACTTGCTATGGCACGACCAAGGTTTGTTGAGTTAATTGCATTGTCGTTTCCAAAAGCGCTAGTAAATAAAATTTGATATTCAGGAATCGACCGGATTCGATTGACAATACTATCAACTGCCAAGTGTTGATCAAAAGCATGTCCTCTCATTTCTTCAAAAGATTGTAAAGGACCTAGAGCTTGAGCTTCTAAACTTCGCAACCGGATGTCCCAAAACATAGGAGCCTGAACAGGATCGTAATTTCCATCTTCATCCATTCCATTAAAAACGGTGTTGATGATCGTTGGCGAATTTCTTTGACCTAAACCAATGTCATCATTCGTGACGTCTTGTCGATCTGGTCCCAATCCTTCGCCTCCGACACCAATCGGTAAAGCTCTGCCATCTGCATAACCGAAGTCTGGATGATGACAAGTAGCACAAGCGATATCTTTTTCACCAGATAAAATAGGGTCCCAAAATAAAATTTGTCCTAATTCAGCTACGCTAATATCGGCTGGATTTTCTGGGTCCGTATTGTTTCCATTATCGGTTGGAAGATCATTGATGTCTGGTATTTCATTTAATTCTCCAAAACCAGTATCTGGATTATCATCATCTTTTTGACAAGCATTAATCAAAAGTACACTGGCGGCTAAAAATATTATTTGTACGTATTTCATCCAATTTTGATTTTAAATAAAAATTAAAAAATAGGCCAATCGCTAGCCAAAAAGACATTCGTACATTTATTTAAATGTGAGCTAGTGTAAAGATTATCGAGTCATATATGAATTTTGATGAAATAGGTAAGCCTTTTAATGCTTAGAATTTGTAAATTGAGCATTCAAACTATAGAAGCATTAAATGCTGATTCGAATTAAAGACAGGCAAACATTTAAAAGACCTACCTCGATTCGAAAAAAAAACGAAAAAAAGAATTTATGGAGCAGGATTTGGGCTCTCTTTGCGTAGAAAAAGTATATACCTTGGTTTTTAAAGAATACTCGAAAACCCTTTATAATTACCTTTATTATAAAACGGGTAACTTGAGTATGGCTAAGGATTTGACTCAAGAAGCTTTTACGAAATTATGGCTCAATTGTAAAACAGTTATCCCTGCGACCGCTAGGGGCTATGTTTTTAAAACAGCAAATAACTTACTCATCAATGAATACAATCATCAGAAGGTTGTATTAAAATTTCAACAGATTCCTACATCAGATCGGGATAATCAAAGCCCTGCCTTTTTATTAGAAGAAAAAGAATTGAAAACAGAGCTGGAATCAGCGATCAGTGCTTTGCCCGAAAAACAAAGAGTGGTTTTCCTTTTGAGTAGGATTGATAAGAAAACGTATAAAGAAATTGCTGAGATGATTGGAATTAGCAAGCAAGCTGTAGAGAAAAGAATTTATAATGCATTAGATACTTTAAGATTAGTAACAAAAAACATTCGATAAAAAGTAGGTCTTTATAAAGATAGCTTGTCTTTATATAGAGAACATAATTATTATTAACAATCTTATCATGTTAAATGACGAACTACTACATAAATGGATAAACGGTTCTTTGAATGCTGAAGAGTTGAATGTTTTTAAAACTCGACCAGAATACGATTCTTTGGTCGAATTGTATAAAAATACAGATAATCTTTCCGCTCCGGCTTTCGATGAAGAAACCATGTTAGCTGATATTTTAAAACAGAAAAAAACAGAAACGCCAGTTGCGGATACTAGCAAAAGGCGATTCCTTTCTACTTGGGTGAAATATGCAGCGGCGGCATCCGTCTTGCTTTTAGCGACTTGGTTTCTTTGGCCAAAAAATCAATTGGTCCATTATGAACTCGCAAAAGGCGAAATGAAAGAAGGTGTACTCCCTGATCAGTCTATGTTTAAATTGAATGGAGAAAGTACACTGGCTTATGATGAAGGACTTTGGAAGAAAGACCGAACTTTGGATTTAAAAGGGGAAGCTTTTTTCAGTGTAAAAACAGGATCAAAATTTACGGTCAAAACACCAAACGGAAGTGTACAGGTTTTAGGAACTCAGTTTAATGTTTGGTCAAGAGCAGGTGTGCTTGAAGTAAAGTGTCAAAGTGGAAAGGTAGCGGTTTTATCTACGGACGGAAAGGTTTTGGACGAACTTAATCCTAGAGATGCTATTCGAATTGAAAAAAATAAAGCCACCGATAAGTGGGAATTGCAAAACCCTGAAAATGCAAATTGGGGTGTAGGAATTTCTAGTTTTAAAAATGCAAAATTATCAACCGTTCTTGATGAATTGAAACGAAAATACAATATTGAAATAGATGCATCAGAGATTGATTTGTCTGAATTGATTTCTTGTAGTTTTCAATATAAAAATCTTGACTTGGCTTTGAAAACTTGTTTGTTACCATTGGGGATTAAGTATAATGTAGAAGATGGGAAACGAGTACAACTAGAGAAATAGTAATTTCTACATGATTAAGTTCTCGAAGAGGAGCCCATTCTTATGTGACTAATGTGGTTCAAAAAAAGATTTTTCTAAAACCACATTAGTCACATAAGAAAAAGAAGAGTACGGTTTTATTTTAAAAAAATTATGCTTTGGGTTTTAAATTAATTAGGCCTTTAAAAATCAGTGTGCAAGAAAAAGAATTACCAAAATATCTATTAATAATCTTGCTCTCGTTTCTCGGGAGCACTGCTTTTTCACAACAAAGACTCATCGATCTGAATATCAAAGATGCTTCAACTTTAGAAGAGGTAATCACTCAACTTGAAAGAAATTATGACTTTCATTTTTCTTATAAACCGGAAGACGTTCAGGATATAAAATTTACAAGCCTTCCAAAGAAAAGTAATGTTGATCTTTTCCTAAAAGAATTATTGAAAGATACTTATCTCAAGTTTGACATCATTGAGAAGGATTATATTGTTTTAATAAAAGTGATCACACCCGATCCGCCATTAGACTTTTTTTGTGGGAAAGTGATCGATAGTCTTAGTCGCGAGTTTCTACCTTATGCCAATGCCTATATCAAGAATACTCAAAAAGGATCAATGGTCGGAGAGAAAGGGGTATTCCAATTTTATAGTAGCTACGAAAAGAACGATAGCATAACCATTAGTTATGTCGGATATAAGGACAGAAAATTTTTGGCTTCCAATTACCTCAAAAGAGATTGCCCTTATATTGAATTGAGTTACCTTGATCACGACGATGATTTTATCGTAGTTACGGAATACCTAACCGATGGAGTTACTTTGGAAAACAATGGCGAAGCTTTGGAATTACAACCCAATAAAATTGGCTCGCTTCCAGGGCAGGTAGAGCCGGATGTTTTGAGCACTGTTCAGTTTTTGCCAGGTGTGTCTTCTCCAGATGGAAGTGCTTCGGGCTTGAGTATCCGAGGCGGAACACCAGATCAAAATTTAATCCTCTGGGAAGATATTCCGATCTATCATGCTGCACATTACTTCGGAATGATTTCCGCTTTTAATCCATATATTATCAACAAGGTTTCCGTTTATAGAGGAGGCTTTGGTGCAGAATATGGAGGTAGAGTTTCTGGTTTGATTGATTTGAAATCAGAGGTGAATCCAGAGTCGAAAAATAACTTTGGAGCAGGAACTAATTTTATTAGTGCCTATACCAATGGGCAACTTTCTTTGTTTAAAAACAAATTATCAATTGTTTATTCTGCTCGTCGATCGATCACCGAAGCTTGGCGTTCTCCTGCTTTTGAAAATATTACTAAAAGAATTCATCAAGGTATTTTAGTTCAAAACGTTGATCTCAATCGACTGCCTCCGGGGATAAGGATAGAAGATGATTTTAGATTTTTTGATACCAACTTTAAAGCGACTTATCGACCAACCGAAAAGGATGAAATTTCTTTAGCTTGGTTTTATGGTGATAATGATTTTCAAGATTTAATTCGAGATGATGTAGTTCGACAACAACAGACTGATACTTTGTTTTTAAAGAATAGAGGGGTTAACCTTTCTTGGAATCATAAATGGCGCCCTGGTTTTTCTACAAAAGTCCAAGGGATGCGTTCCGATTATAATTATGAATATGGTTATCGTTTATTGACAGAAGGAAATAATCGTCCTAATAAATTTGGGTTTAAAAATAGTAGGATAGAAGAGCAGCAATTTCGATTGTTGAATACTTACCAAACTGCGTCCAATCATACGTTTAAATTAGCTTATGAATTGGTCAATTATGATGTCGGATTTGAAATTTCTACTGCTTCGCAAAATAATCCAGAGGCCGTTGAAAAAAAGGATCTCAATTCTAATTTGCATGTTTTATTTGCTGCCTATAATAGTCCAAAAGAAAATAAAATAGGTGTTGATCTTGGTTTTAGAGTGACCAGTTTCGAGCAAGAGGAACAGCAATGTGTTGAGCCACGAATTCGTCTTTGGTATAATGCAAATAAGCATTTGAATTTTTATGCAAACGCTGGAAAGTACTACCAGTTTTTAAGTCAGCTCATCCAAATCGAAGGAGATAATTCAAGTATCGAAACTCCGGTCTGGGCATTGGCAGGAGGGCGAGAGGTTCCTGTTCTGGATGCGACACAATATCAAGTAGGTTTTCTTTTTCGAAAAAATAAATGGCTTTTCGACATTCAGGCATATACTAAAAGAACGAATGGCTTGACTTCTCTGACATCTGGGTTTGATGAAGGGATTAGTAATAAATATCATATTGGGAATTCTCAAGTCAGAGGGTTTGATGTGTTATTAAAAAAGAGCTGGAAGCAATACAAGTCATGGATTAGTTATTCGCTTGGGAAAACGGAATATAATTTTTCTACTTTTTTTGATAAACAATTTGCAGGACCAAATGACCAAGGTCATACCTTGAATTGGGCAAATATGTGGACGTTTGGAAATCTAGAGTTTTCACTGGGATGGAAAATGGCTACAGGCCGGCCGTATTCTTTAATTGATAATTTTGAAATCAGGCTAAATCCGCCAGACGTTATGGGGCCAAGAGAATCTATTTTTGCATTGGTCAAGGAATACAATAGTGAAAAATTGCCTTTACAGCATCAATTGGATGCTTCTATTCAGTATAGTTTTTATCCCAAAAGAAAAGGAAACTGGAAGGGTATTGTTGGGCTTTCTCTTTTCAATGTTTACCATCAAAGAAATATCTACAGTCGAGAATTTTATATTAAAAATCAACCTAATTTGCCGTCTCGTTTGGAATATACAGATAAGGTGAATATGGGCTTTACACCGAATTTTGTTGTGAGGGTTGAGTGGTAGTGAATGCAGCGGATCTGGTGAATTATTAGTAGCGAGCATCGGGTTTCTTAATCTCAAAGGTGTAAATCATATCGTAAAAATCTTGAGCAACTTTTAGGTATTGCTTTTCAGGACAAGAGGTAGTCATTTTAATAATCTGAGTATCGCTAATTACAAAATATATAAATTGCTTTAGTATAATTTTGTTTTGGCTTCCTGATCTTCGGCGGTATTTGTAAACTTTAATTCCGTTGATGGTCTCTTCCGTGAGGCTTCCTGGACGATCTTTTTTTAAAATCCATTGCTTTGGATCACCGGTATAAGTGATTTTTTGATACTCAAGACTTGCTTCTAAATCTTCGTCAATTTCTACGAAGGTTTGCCCAGATTGATGCCATTTAAAAGGATAATTAAAACTGAAACCTTTTTCGCTACGAATTCGCGTATGATAATGTCTGTTTTTAATTCCTGGAGAAAGTGCTGGCATAATTTCATTACCAAAGCCATCAATATATCCAAAGTCATCTCCTTTTTTAAATATGGCAGTAGCATTTTGATTTTTTAAATCACGACTAATGTCAAGTTTGTAATCTTCCATGAATAGCATAATGATGTGGTCATAGTTGAGGTCAGTGATTCGTTTGCCAACAGTATTGATCAAACCATACTTTTTGCCATCATAAGCGATGAGTAATTGTGCTGGACCATTTTGTAATT
>CAKZTD010000357.1 GCA_937921595.1 uncultured Saprospiraceae bacterium | reverse complement strand
GTTTATGAAAACTTCAGAATATCAAACAGATTAAACATAATTCTTTACGTCTAATTAGACCGAAAATAAGCTGTTGAACAACCGTATGACAAAAAAGCTTTACTTCCATCTGGCGCTAGCAGGCATTTTATTAACCATAGCATTGGTTTATGATTTTGGATTCAGTATGAAATCCAAAGTACCGAACTATGCGAATTTGGTTAATGAGCATCTTCACGAACAGGAATCAGAAGTAGAAGTATTTTTTGAAAACAAAGATTTCATTAAGAGACAAATCTCTTCAAATCTACCAAATGATATCAGTCTTCAAGATGAAGATTTTTTACTTTTAAAAAAACTAGCTGAAAAGCCTTATTCTATAACGATTCATAGAGAAGATTCTTTAGTTTTTTGGACTAATAATATCATTTTACCAACGACTGCTGATCGATCAAAGATAGGAGCGGAAAGACATCATGAATTCAAAAGACTCAAAAATGGGTACTATGAATTGATTGGACAATCTTACAAAGACAGTGAACTTGGAACTTATACCATCACTGCACTTATTCCTATCAAACATCAATTCGGAATTGAAAGTAATTACCTGCAAGATAAATTTAACGTAAGTGAGCATATTTCATCAAATGTTGCTATCGCTGAATCTGGTACACATCCAATAACTACTACATCTGGTGATACGTTATTCTATTTAGAAAGCAAAGGTGAAATTATTGATAAAAAGTCTTTAAACACTAGTCTTTGGTTTTATCTAATTGCATTAATAGCAATAGCACTTTTCTTTCATAAAGTTGCTCAGTATTTTATTCAAAATAATCAAGTTCGAAAAGGTGCTATCTTTTTTATTGTTTCCATTTTTGGGTTAAGATTGATCACTTATTTTTTGGGACTCAGCACAAAATTTGAAGAACTCCCAATGTTCACCCGAGACTTCGACACTATTTTAAGTAGCTCTTTGGGAGATCTATTAATCAATATTGGATTGCTCTTTTGGGTAATGGCCTTTTTTCATAACGAGTTCCCTGTTCGACCTTATGGGCACCTCAAATCTTCTACAAAATTTAGAGTTACCATTTTAAATTATCTAGCAATTTTTGGAGGGATTCTCGTTCTAACCGCTGTCTTCAAAACATTGGTTTTTGATACTTCTCTAAATTTTGATTTCAAAAACATCTTTGATTTAGAAACCAATAGTTTGTTAGCTATAACAGGCTTGATCTTGCTACTCATTGCTATGTTCTTGTTTAGTCATCGAATGATGATGACGATCAAGAGAATAGAACTGAATCGCAATCAACGTTTAATTGCATTGGGAATTGCAACGGTGATTTGTTCACCTTTCCTAATCTATATTGATTTCGTGATCAATCCTTTGTACCTCATGTTTATTGCATTTGTATTTATACTGATCTTTGATCTTTTCATTGATAGCAACTCCGTAAACTTTACTTGGTTACTTATTTGGTTGGTTATTTTGGCAGCCTTTCCTTCGATTTTACTTTTTAGATATAATGGCTTTAAAGATGGTATAGTCCGAAGAGCCTACGCAAAAGAATTAACGGATACTAAAGATCTAATTGTCGAAAAATCACTAGATGATTTACGGGTAAGGATTTTAGCCGATACTTCAATTCAGACGGAAATACCGCTTCAGTCTTTTAAAATTGACGAAACTGTATTGAGAAAAAAAATCGATCAATTTTTCATCAATGACAATTACCTTTTTTACAATTATACTTATAACATTTTTGGCTTTAATAAATCCAATGAGTCTATTTTAAATAACCAAAAAATAGGTTGGAATAATATTGATTTCAAACTAGAAACTTCAGACTACACTTCTTCTGACTATGTAAAATACTGGTCAAATGATTCTGGAAAATCTGCTTACTTAATGAAAGTCGAAATTCCAGTTAGAGACAATTCAGAGAATCACATTTCTCTGGTTTTGGAATTCCAAAGACAAAGAAGAGAGCAATCTAAAGTATATACTGAACTACTTAACGACAAGCCATATAAAGGTTTAGAAAAACTCAGCAATTACGACTATGCTGTTTATAAAAACAATCAAAGAATTGATAATGAAGGTAGCTTCTATCGAAGTAAGCTGATTCTGGCCAATCTCCCTGAGGAAGGCACTTTTATAGAAGAGGTTGATAATAATCGTTCACAATTAATCTACCATGCTCCCGGAGGTATCGTAGTATTGATTGGAAAAGAATCAGAGGATAATCTTGATAAAGCAATTTCTCTATTCTCCTATATTTTTTCCACCTTACTTGCTTTTGTATTAATCTTTGGAGTTGTTAATTACTTCAGACGAGTTCTTCCAGATTCTGTTAATTTCTTTGTTTCGAAAAAACCATCTTTAAGAAATAAAATTCAGTTCTCTGTGATTGGAATGATTTTAATTTCTTTTCTTTTTATTGGAGTTGTTACGGTATGGTTTTTTAATAAAAACACCAATGAATACCATGCTGATAGATTGGGAAGAAAAACAAAGCAAGTACAGAAAGCAGCAATGTATGGAATTTCTCTACAATTAAAAGACAGTACTAATGCTTTTGACTCTTCAAAAGAAAGTCTTGAAAAATTAGATATCGTTCAACAAATGTCCAATATCTCTAGCCTTGATGTCAATATGTATGATCTAAAAGGAGAACTGGTTGCTTCTTCTGAAGAGGATATTTTCAATAAAGGGATTATCTCTAAAATGATGGCAGCACCTGCTTTTAGAGCATTGAGCAAACAAGGTATTGCATCCTATACTCATGAAAAAGATATGATGGGAAGTTTGATTTATAAAACTTCGTATATCCCACTCAAAGTAAAAGATAAAACAATCGCTTTTCTTGGTTTGCCTTATTATTCTGAAACATCAAGCAACAGAAGCGATGTCACCGTTTTCATGAGTACATTATTGAATGTCTATGTGTTCTTATTATTGATCGCAGGTGGCTTGACTATTTTTGTTGCCAACTCGATTACGAAACCGATTGCGGTTATTGGCGACAAGCTAAAACGACTGAAGTTAGGTATTCGAAATCAACCCCTAGAATGGAAATCAGAAGATGAAATCGGAACGCTAATTAATGAGTACAACAAGATGATTAAGAAGTTGGAAGACAGTGCGGATCGTCTTGCTAAATCTGAGCGGGAAGGTGCGTGGAGAGAAATGGCGAAGCAAGTTGCTCATGAAATCAAAAATCCATTGACACCAATGAAATTGAGTATTCAGTATCTTCAACATGCTTTCAATTCTAATCCTGATAATATTAAACCTCTTTTAAAAAGAGTATCTAATACACTGATCGAACAGATTGATAATCTTGCTTCTATCGCCTCAGAGTTTGGTAACTTTGCTAAGATGCCTAGAGCTGAAAACCAAAAGATCGATTTTAATCATTTGGTACTTTCTGTTTATGATTTATTTCATGATGGAGATGACAATGATTTGGATATTAGTTTAAATCTGCCGAAAGAAACATATACTGTTTATGCTGACAAGAATCACTTGATTCGCGTATTAAATAATCTAGTAAAAAATGCTACTCAAGCTATCCCAGATGATAGGGAAGGCAAGATTGAAATTTCACTTTTTAGTAATGATGAAATTGTCACCTTGAAAGTAAGTGATAATGGAACTGGAATTCCTGATGATAAAAAAGATAAGGTTTTTGTACCTAACTTTACAACTAAGAGTTCGGGAACAGGGCTTGGTTTGGCCATTTCCAAAAATATTATTGAATCCGTGAATGGTGAGATATATTTTAAAACTATCGTTGGAGAAGGAACTGATTTTTATGTAGAATTGCCAATTATCGATATCAATCAACCTGAGCCTTTATTAAAAACTACTCCGGAATAAGATTTCCGAATCGCTCATTAAATCCTGAAATCCCTTGCTGTCCTCCTGTGTGGACAATCATTATATTGGAACCTTTTGGGAAGTAACCTTTTTCCACTAAATCAAAAACACCGTAAAGTAATTTCGAGGTATAAATCGGGTCTAGTGAGATTTTATATTTTTGTTTAAAATCATTTATAAAATCAATTAATTCATCAGTAAATTTCGCATAACCACCAAAGTGGTAATCATTATTAACTTGCCATTGTTTATCTTCAATATTTTCATTTGCTAATAAATCTCTAATCTCCTGTTCCATAAAGTTCCCTTTCAAAACGGAAAAACCTATGGCTTTTTCATTAGGTTTCAAAGCTGAAATCATTCCTGCCGCAGTTCCTCCAGTTCCACAAGCTACACACCAGAAATCAATAGGCATTTCAAAATTACAATGGTTTATTATTTCCCGACATCCCTTAAGTGCTAATGCATTTGTTCCACCTTCAGGAATCACATAAGAATCTAATTCATCAAAATCCAATGTAGCCAAGAGCGAAGTTTTATTTCGATAAGCGGTCCTGCTTACAAAAATAAATTTCATCCCTAATTCCTGAGCTTTCAAAAGAGTTTGATTTAATTGACTTGGCTCCTCCCCTCTTATTATTCCTGTTGTTTTAAAGTTGAAAATATCACCTGCTTCGGCGACTGCTGCTATATGATTGGAAAACGCTCCGCCAAAGGTGAGCAAAGCATTCTTATTCTCTTTTCTAGCCTGAATTAGGTTGTATTTTAGTTTCCTCCATTTATTCCCTGAAAGACGCGAATGAATCTCGTCTTCTCTTTTCAAAAACAATCTAATCCCTGCTTCTTGAGCAGAGGTTAAGTCAATTTCGACAACTGGAGGATCTTCTTGAAAGGCGGCAAGCCCAGTAAATTCAAGCATTCTGAAAAAAGATATTTTTTTAACAATAAAATATACAACATTTTAAGATACGAATCCGTACAATAGACTGGCATTATAATTGTTATACATCTTAATAATAAATATATTAAGACAGTAGCTAAGCCACTCTCTTAAATTCCCTCAAAGTACATAACCTTACCTCCCTTTAAAATTTTTATACCAGCTTTTTTCCTAAAAAAGCTGGAACACACTATTATTCACTAGAGACACTATTAAAACCGTTTTATACAGATGAAAAAATCTAAACTAAAGCTTGAGCGTTTAACTGTTAAAAGTTTTCTAACTAGCTCAGAAACTGAATTGAAAAAGAAATCAAAAGGGACAGATGGAGGATATACTTGGGTTGGATAATATTCAACTTACAAGATCTATAATCTGGTGAAAGAAAGCTTTTTAGCTTTTATTCCTTTTAAATAATTAATAATTAGGTTTTACCTTTGGGTAAAACCTTTTCTATTTTATACCAATATAAGAATGGTCTATGAATAATTTCAGACCGTTTCCTACCACATACCTACAAAACAAAAATTCTAAATCACTCCATTTTGAGTATATATCTATACCTTCGTTCAAAGAAAAAAATGTCTTCGGAAGAAAAACAAGAAATCGCAAACGCAGTTACTCACGGTATTGGAATTCTATTAACTTTAATTGGATCCATTTCTTTGATTGCCAAGGGAGTTCACAAATGGGAAGTTCATCACGTTTTTGGCCTTTCACTTTTCTGTTTTTCTTTACTTCTGGTCTATACCTCTTCTACCGTTTATCATTGTGTAAAAGGAGATTGGCTCAAACGCCTTTTCAAAATAATTGATCACATCAGTATCTATATTCTAATCGGCGGAACGCACACCCCTTTCGTTTTACTCTATTTGAATAACAACTACGGCCAAAACTACCTTATCGCTCTTTGGGGTCTTATAATTCTAGGTATTCTTTACAAGATATTTATGATAGGAAAATGGAAATGGGTATCACTAGTTTTTTATATTTTCTTGGGTTGGATGGCAATTTTTATTATTCCGGTTATGTGGGATCAACTACCGACTTCTGTCTTTAGCTGGATACTCGCTGGAGGTATTTTCTATACTGTCGGCACTGTTTTTTACTCTTGGGAAAAACTAAATTACCACCATGCTATCTGGCATCTCTTTGTTCTAGGAGGAAGCATTGGGCATTATACAGCTATGCATTTAGCCTATTAAGCATAAGTTATCTTTCACTCCTCACTCCTGTATTTATCTATTCCCAGCCCCAAGAAATCCCAAAGCGAAGGCGAATTTCTCCAAAAGGAGCAGAAATATCCATATCAGATAAACCTTCTATGTCTGTACCTGAGACTAATCGATAACCGCCTAATACATCAATATGAAACCATTTAAAAACATTAATTTCTACTCCTAATCCTGGTTGCATGACAAATACATTATCCGCTTCATCATCATCAAGTTCTACATTTCCTCCAGCAAATAAAACTGAAAATTTGGGATGAACTAATCTACCTGAGTTAAGCGCATAACCTAATTGTAAACCTTTGTATCCAAAGTCTAATTTTTGGTCAGTAAATTGAGGCAACTCAGCTTTTTCATTCAGCCAATAAGCCGCATATCCAGCGTAGAAACTTTTATTAAATTCTAATCCAAAAAAACCTCCTCGAAAAGGGCTATTCTCTTCGCCAACTCCTGAAAGGCCTAAGGCTGGTCCTCCCCAAAGTCCTGTTAATTTTAATCCGCTATAATTAAAAACGGTCTCTTTTTCTTGTGCAAATAAACTAGTCGTTAGCAAAAGTATTCCAAGTAACAAAAGCATTTTTTTCATTCCAATATTGTTTTTTGATTTAGAGCTTATCGTTTAGGTTCGCTAAATAATAACCTATTCACTTTCAGTATTCCTATTAGAAAGACTCTTCAAAACTCAAAAAGTTGCGCTGAACATCAAATTCTATTTAAAAATACTCCAATAAAAAAACATCCTATCTCATTAAGAAATAGGATGTTTTTTATCAGCTTATCAAAAGATATTATGGCCTCATAACAATTAGTCGCTTTGTAGAAATTGTTTTACCATTCTCATTAACAAGACTGTATAAATAAGTTCCTTTTCGGAATTCAGAAATATCCACTTTGACAATCCTATCTCCATTGACAGTATAATTATCCTTCCAGATTTCTACCCCAAGGATGTTATATATTTTAATGGTATAATCCCCACTTTGCAAGTTCATCATTTCTAAACGAATGCTCTCTATAGCAGGGTTAGGATAAGCGACAATATCAGGTTTCCCATTATTAACATAGGTGACATTTGTCGTTGCATCATTGAATTTATATTCTACAAAAAGTACTACATCATTATCAACATCATCAACCGTAACTACAGCAATTGGCTCTTTGGAAGTCTCTCCAAGAAAAGTATAAGTGGTCGTTGTATCCGCACCTAAAAAATCCAAACCAGCAATATCCGTCACATCAATCCATTCCGCAAAAGGACCAATCCCAATTTTTACATCCAATCGTGTTTCTGTGTATTCAGTTCTTTTTTCTCGAATCACATCGTAAGTTCCTCCAGGAATGGTTACTTCTCCCCACCCTTCAACAAATCCTATTCTTTCGTTAGCAATTCTCAACCTTAAAGAATCTGGAGTAAGTGCAAAACTATCCAAAATACCTCCAGGGATATCATCAGCTGAAACGGCAATTAATATTGCTCCATCAGCAGAATAAGTATCAGTAAATTCAAGAGGAGCTCTTCGTTCAATTAAAGCTGGAGTAATTGGAACAGAAAGGTTCAATCCAAAATTAGCAGGATCTGGTCCTTCATAGCCAATAAGTTCAAAAGTATTAGGAGTAATTTTGTAAAAATTTTCTCCAGCTAAACCAAAACCACTAAATAGGTCAGCATTTGGAAACTGATCCGCTCCATTAGCTTCTGAAGCAGGACGGAAGACTTGCTCCGTCAATACGCCTTGAAGGCCACTAAAATCCCAAGTAGCACCAATAGCTCCACCGGTAGGATTAATGACAATATTGGTAGGCATACCATCAAAAACGGTCTTTAGCGTATCACCTGCAGCCGGAAAGGTTGCATTGGTTACTGTAATCTGAGCAGTTAAACAGAAAACAGAGAAAGAAAAAAGAATTGAAAGTACAGTTGACTTCATAGCTGAGGTTTATGATTAAAGTATAAAAATACACTTTTATATGCTCATTTGAAATAAGCAGCTACATTTTAGACGTTTTTTAACCTTCAATGGTTTAGTGGCTTTGATAAAATTTACTCTAAAAGGCCTGTAAAGCGACTAATTTATGGTAGGCACCTTGTTGTTTAATCAATTCCACATGAGTCCCTCTTTCTACAATTTCACCATTTTCCATCACTAAAATCTCATCAGCATGTTGAATCGTCGACAATCGATGGGCAATAACAATAGCTGTTCGATTCTCCATGAGCTTATTCAATGCATCCTGAACCAATTTCTCTGACTCTGAATCCAGTGCAGAAGTCGCCTCATCTAGAATTAAAATTGCAGGATTTTTCAAAATCGCTCTAGCGATAGTCAATCGTTGTCTCTGACCACCACTTAATTTACTACCTCGATCTCCAATATTTGTTTGATAACCATTTTCTGTTTTTATAATAAATTCATCCGCATTAGCCACTTTCGCAGCATTGATGATATCAACCTCTGTCGCATTTTCCACACCAAAGCGAATGTTATTGTAAATCGTATCATTAAATAAAATAGCTTCCTGAGAAACGATCCCCATTAAAGATCGAAGCGCTCGAAGTTTATAATCTTTGATATTTATTCCATCAATAAAAATAGCCCCTTCGTTTACATCATGGAACCTTGGCAACAAATCAGCGATCGTTGTTTTTCCAGCCCCCGAAGGTCCAACTAATGCAATAATTTTTCCAACAGGTATTTCAATATTTATATTTTTTAAAACCTCTTGATCGTCATTGTCATATTTAAACCCAACATTTCGATACTCAATTTTAGTCCGAAAATCTTTGATCGATTTAGCATTTTCTTTTTCTGTTATCGTCACCTCTGCATCCAAGACTTCTTCCACTCTTTCTAAAGCTGCGATTCCTTTTTGAACATTAAAATATGCTTTTGAAAAAGATTTTGCTGGATTTAAAATATAAAAGAAAGCCAATAAATATCCGAAGAGTGTTGCAGGGTCTAGTTCATTTTTAAAAACCCGACCTGATGCATACCAGAGTAATATAGCAACAATCATAATTCCTAAAAACTCAGACAGTGGAGAAGATAAATCTCTTCGGCGAATAACCTTCGTCAATAGTTCTTTGTAGCTTTCATTTTCTTTTTCAAAACGTTCATCCTGGTAAGACTCAGCTGTAAAGCCTTGAATGATTCGCATTCCTGAAAGCGACTCTTCAATAATGGAAATAAGATCTCCTAATTTCTGCTGAGCTTTGGAAGATTTTCGCTTCAACGTTTTTCCAATTCGACCAATAAAAAAAGCAGTAAAAACAATCAATCCTAAAACGAAAAGTGTCAAGCCTGGACTGATATAAATCATAATCCCTAAACAGAAAACAATGATAATCGGTTCTCTGAAAAGAGCTTGCAAAACATTTAATATGCTCGATTCAACTTCCTGAACATCAGCTGTAATTCGAGAGAGTAAATCGCCTTTTCTTTCTTCTGTAAAATAAGACATCGGCATGACTAACATTTTTGAAAAAAGCTGTCCTCGAAGATCTTTCACTATTCCGTTTCGAACAGGTGCCATGACAAATAAGGAGGTGTATCGAAATAGATTGATGAGCAAATACAAAACGATAATTATCACACACATATAGATGAGTGTGGTTTCTTTTCCATTGCTTTCCATGGAGGCTGTGAAATGAAATTTACAGTACTCGACCAATTCTTCAATAGATCCTACTTTTGGTTTTTCATAAACCTTTGGTGCTTGATCAAATAGGATTTGTAAAAATGGTATTACGGCAGGTATACTTACAGCAGTGAATAATGCCATAAGAATATTACTAAGAATATTGAGTGATACATATCCTTTGTATTTTTTAATATACTTTAGTAATCTCCAGAAGCTTTTCATTATAGATTTTAAAACCTTGTATTTAATTGTCCATGGAAGGCAAGTTCCAAACTTGCCATTATTAGATTTCTTCCATATACCCACTCGTTACACTCGTGCTAAACTTGAAAGAGTTACTATCTAAACGAAAAAGCCTCATCGAAAGTGGATGAGGCTCTTTTTATTTTTTTCAAAAACAGAATTTATACTATTTATTCGGTTTTTTCTTTTGTTCAATTTCTGCTTTAAAATCCCATTCATTTAAGAACCCTGTATGAAAATCTCCGCTTTTAAACTTTTCATTTTTCATCAATAACTGATGAAATGGAACAGTTGTTTTGACTCCTTCGATAATAAATTCATCTAAAGCTCTGGACATTTTTTTAATACATTCTTCTCGGGTCTGGGCACGACAGATCAGCTTGGCAATCATAGAATCATAATACGGCGAAATCGTATACCCCGCATATACATGTGTATCAACTCTTACTCCATGTCCTTTCGAACTATGAAAGGAAGTAATCGTACCAGGGCTTGGTCTGAATCCATTGAATGGATCTTCCGCATTGATTCTAACTTCCATCGCATGAAGCGAAGGAATATAATTTCCACCAGTGATTCTTTCTCCGGCAGCCAATTTGATTTGCTCTTTGATTAGATCATGGTCGATTACTTCTTCGGTTACGGTATGTTCTACCTGAATCCGAGTATTCATTTCCATGAAATAAAAATTGCGATGTTTATCTACCAAAAACTCGACAGTTCCGACACCTTCATACTTGATGGCTTTACCAGCTTTGATCGCTGCTTCTCCCATTCTTTCCCGAAGATCATCGGTCATAAAAGGAGAAGGTGATTCCTCTACTAGTTTTTGATGTCTTCTCTGAATCGAGCAATCTCTTTCAGAAAGGTGGATTACATTTCCATATTGATCACCAGCGACTTGAATTTCAATATGTCGCGGTTCTTCAATAAATTTTTCCATATAAATCCCATCATTGGCGAAAGAAGCTTTAGCTTCTTGTCGAGCCATATTCCAAGCAGTTTCAAATTCTTCCTTTTCCCAAACGACGCGCATTCCTTTACCACCACCACCAGCGGTTGCTTTCAGAATTATCGGGTAACCGACTTCTTCAGCTTGCTCCAGACCTTGTTTGACATCCTTAAGGAGTCCACCAGATCCTGGAACGACAGGAACACCAGCTTTTATCATGGTTTCTTTAGCCGTGATCTTATCTCCCATCTTTCGAATTTGAGAAGGAGTAGGACCAATAAACTTGATACCATATTCAGCACAAACTTCAGCGAAGTCTGCATTCTCTGCTAAAAAACCATAGCCAGGATGCACTGCATCAGCATTGGTAATTTCAACAGCCGCCATTATTTTAGGAATACTTAAATAAGATTCTGCGGAAGAGGGAGGGCCAATACAAACGGCTTCATCTGCAAAACGAACATGCAGACTCTCACGATCAGCAGTAGAGTAAACTGCTACTGTCTTGATCCCCATTTCTTTACAGGTACGAATAATGCGTAAAGAAATTTCACCACGATTGGCTATTAATATCTTTTCAAAGGTCTTTGACATAGTACTTTGTTAAGGGGTTATAAAATTACCCTTGAGGATCAACTAAATACAAAACCTGATCATATTCAACAGGACTAGCATCTTCGATCATGATTTTCACCACTTTACCAGCTACTTCTGATTCGATCTCATTAAATAGTTTCATTGCTTCGACAATACAAACAACTGATCCTACTTCAATGGTGTCACCTACTTTAAGATAAGGAGGTTTGTCTGGAGAAGGAGCTCGATAAAAAGTACCAACAATAGGGGATTTCACCTCTATATAATTGCTACTATCCTCATTGGCAGCTGCTTCTTGTTGACTTTGATTATCTGAAGCTGATGCTTCATTTTTTGCAGTCATCGAAGCTGGAACAGGAGCATTTACGAGTTGTTGTACCGGCATAGATGATGCGGGAACAGAAACGATTTGCTGTGTTGGAAGCTGATTTCTTTGCCTACCGTATTTTTTGGTACGAATAGAGACTTTGAAATCTCCATCTTCCATTTTAAATTCAGTAAGGTTAGACTTGTTAATGAGTTTTATCAACTCCTGAACTTCTTTGAAATTCATTTGTTAATTTTTAGAGTGTTTTTCAATATTTTAAACAACCAATATTCGATTGATAAGCTAGTAAATTCTCTATACTTATTAAAACGAAAAGGCGATTAATTTTAATTTTAGTTCTGGATTTTTCAAAAAATGAAAAACCCACGATATAAAAGTTTATCCTTTTACTCTTTCAGAATAAGAACCTGTCGCTGAATCGATTTTCACCTTATCACCAATATTGATAAATAAAGGTACTTTGATTTCTGCTCCAGTTTCAGTAGTTGCTGGTTTCATTACATTACTTGAAGAAGTATTTCCTTTATTACCTGGTTCTGTATATGTGATTTCCATGATAATATATTGAGGCATTTCTAAAGTCAAAGGAATATCTTTTTGAGAATCAAAAAGGATATCTACTTCAGCACTTTCTTTTAATAACTTTGGATTAGCCAACAATTTTTCTTCAAAAGTAGTCTGATCATAAGTTTCTGTATTCATAAAATGATAACCCATGTCATCTTTATAAAGGAACTGATATTTACGTCTTTCTACTCTTACAATGTCGATTTTATGACTTGAAGGCCATGTATTATCGACAACCTTTCCATCTGTCAAACTTTTAAGCTTACATCTTACGAATGCAGGCCCTTTCCCAGGCTTTACATGAAGGAACTCAATCACTTTCCACACGTCGTTATTAAAATTCAAACAAAGTCCATTCTTAATTTCTGAAGTATTTGCCATGAGTATCTTTTATTGATTTGATTAAGACTAAATTTCAGTATTGTAAAAGTGCTTTTTCAAAAAGCGTCGCAAAGATAGTAAATGAGGAGCAAGAATTAGGAAATAGATATAATAAGTTATTATTTTCTATCCTTCTTTCCCATCATATGCCCACTTGATATAAGTCGCTCCCCAAGTAAAACCACCACCAAAAGCTGTTAGGATAATATTATCTCCTTTTTCCAGTTGATCTTCATAATCCCAAAGACAAAGCGGCAATGTGCCTGCTGTGGTATTTCCGTATTTATGGATATTGACCATCACTCTTTCCATTGGAAAATCTAAGCCATTAGCTACCGACTGAATAATCCGAATATTGGCTTGATGAGGAACAACCCATTTTATATCACTGTTGTTTAAGTCATTTCTTTTCATGACTTCTTTCACTGCATCGACCATTCCTCGAACTGCATATTTAAACACAGTACGTCCTTCTTGGTAAACGAAGTGTTCTTTTGCTGTAACCGTTTCAAGTGTAGTAGGTTTGATTGAACCACCAGCTTTCATATGCAAGTAATGGCGACCAATTCCATCTGATTTTAGAACAGAATCCACAATACCATTTCCTTCTTCATCTGCTTCTAACAATACAGCTCCTCCCCCATCACCAAAGATAATGCAGGTCGCTCGGTCAGTATAGTCAAGGATAGATGACATTACATCTAAACCAACGACAACAACTTTTTTATAAGTACCAGTTTCGATAAACTTAGCTGCAGTAGTCAATGCGTATAAAAAACCGGAGCATGCCGCGTTTACATCATACCCAAAAGCATTGCTTGCACCAACCTTTTCTGAGATGGTATTTGCCGTATCTGGAAAAACCATATCACCTGTAATAGTCGCACAAAGCAACATTTCAATTTCCTCTGCTTTGGTTCCAGTCTTTTTTAATAAACCTTCTACCATTTCTTTACCCATATCTGAAGCACCAAGACCTTCTCCTTTCAGGATACGTCTTTCCTTGATTCCTGTTCGGCTAACAATCCATTCGTCGTTAGTCTCGACCATTGTCTCTAGCTCAGCATTTGTCAAAACATAGTCCGGTACATAACCATGAACCCCTGTTATTGCTGCTAGTTTTCTTGCCATAGTAGAAAGATTTGATTTTGTCCC